>CAMNPZ010000026.1 GCA_946548715.1 uncultured Candidatus Saccharibacteria bacterium | reverse complement strand
TGGTGGAGTAACAGGGACTCAAACCCTGGACCTCTGCCTTGCAAAGGCAGCGCTCTAATCAACTGAGCTATTACCCCATAGCTATATTCTATCAAATATTCTGAAAAAGTAAAGACTTTATGGTATAATGGAATGATGGATTTTACTTTTAATCTCGGATGGATGTTTGGTGGGTTGGGAATTGCCCTGGCGGGAGGGCTGATTGTGATGTTCTATCGCCCGATTGCAGATAATTTAGTGAGTGGTGTTTCTTCTTATGGGCGAGTGAAGCTGTTCGGAATAATCATGATTGTTGTAGGGTTTTTGATTGCATCAAATTTGATGTCATTGATACTAACTGGTATAGTTAGCCTTCTGTTTGGAAAATAACCTGTCGAGTCCACTCATACATCGCGATAGCGGCAGCGGCACCAACGTTGACAGAGCGCGTAGAACCGAACGATTCAATATAGCGAACGTCCGTGGCTTGGGCTAGAAGCTCTGGTGAAATGCCACTGTTTTCGGAGCCGAAGATCAAAGTAGTGTTTTGAATAAACTTTTTATCATGAAGTGGTTTGGCGCGGTCAGTGTTGTTTTCGATGGCGACTAGTTCCCTGCCTTGCTGGGTATTCAGAAAATCCTCGAGTGTGGGGTGGTGAACAATTTCGAGATATTTATCGGTGCACATGGCGCCACGACGGTTATATTTCTTCTTGCCGATAATATGGACCGTGCGAACATTAAAGGAATTGGCGGTGCGGACAATGGAGCCAATATTGAAGTCGTGTTCAACGTTTTCAATGGCGATTTCGAGTGGCGTACGTTTAGCTTCAAGTGTATCAAAAATTTGCTCATTCGAGAGGCCTTTGTATTCGTCAATAAGGTTTCTGGTATCTTCCATGTGTTATAATTATATCATAAGAGGAGGAATGATGGATTTTGACGAATATCAAAAAAAAGCAACAAAATACGATTTGGCTCAGGCGACTGCGGATTTAAAGGCGCCCGGATTTGTTGAAAAGGTATTAGGTTTAGTTGGCGAGGCAGGTGAGACGGCGGATAAAATCAAAAAAATAATACGTGATAACGATGGAGTAGCTACAGAAGAAGACAAGGAACTTATCGTAAAAGAATTAGGCGACACGCTTTGGTATATTTCCTCTGTTGCTCGGTATCTCAATGTATCATTATCTGATGTAGCTCGCCAGAACATTGACAAGCTCGAGAGCAGATATCAGCGCAACAAACTACACGGTGAAGGTGATGTAAGGTGAAGCAAGTGAAAAAGCAAGATTATCGTTAGACAAGAAAAGCCCCCGGGATAAACCCGAGGGCAGTGAGAGTTTTGATGAGGCAGATTCTCTCAAACTGCCGGAGCTTATTCGAGCTCCTCTGAGGCCCGCTTGCGCGCCTCGAATTCCGCGCGACGTTTTTTGCCACGCTCGTCGAGAGGCAAGGCCTTCAAATATTTCCCGACGTCCGAGCGCTCTATGACAAAATAATGAGCGCCAGACATTGCATAGTCCGGGATGGCCAGCTGACTCCTGTAGTGGAGCGGATAGCCACCCCCCGGGATATTGACGGGTTTCACCCCTGCTAAACGCAGGGCCTTCCGGAGCCGCGGCCAAACCGTGACCTTATCGGTGATTGTCCGGCCCGGGATTACTTCGATGGCCTGTCGCAGGTGGAAAAATCCACCCCTGCAGGGCTCACCGACGCATATGATATCGCACTTAGCACGATATCCGTAGCCGGTCCACTCGACGAGCGGCCATGCCGTTTCGCCCAGGATGTATCGGACGTCGAATATTTCCCCTTCTCTAACTTTTCTCATTTTTCTCCCCCATGATGAGATGCTCTTGTGGTTTTCAACGTCTTTTGCGCTAGAGGCCGCGGACTGATAGAATCGACGATGAGCCTATAGTTTTAATGCGAAGCTCTCTAGCGGGGCTCATCACCCAATATGGAACCCAGCTTTTACCTGGGAGGGTTAGTATAATCCCCTTTTGTCGCACCGCCGGCTTTTAGCTGACGACCACGTACTCCGAGAAGGAGAAGGTCGCCTGAGCGATTTCCTCCTCGGTGTATTCGTGGCGGTCGGTGAGACGCGGAAGACCGCGGACTCCCATGACTACCACCGAGTCGCCAGCCGCCAGAGACACCCGCGGAGGGGTCTCCGGGATGGCGACATCGATGCCATAGCGTTGCCGCATGGCGTCGATGGTCGCCAGGTGCGACGGGTTGAGACACGGAGTAAATTCTCCCGCCCTAGCCCGCACCTCCTCGACGCTGAGGACCCTGCGCCGAATGACGCAATCTCCTCTGAACATCGAGTCAGCCAATGCGAATCCGAAGAACGTTGTTGCCATATTTCCCCCTTCTGCGTTTTACGCCCGCCGGCGATTTTAAGTTACGCAATCGTTATCGATTGTTGCTAGTATTATAGCAAATATTTTACTTTTTGTCAATGTACCAACGACCCATTTGGTATTTTACAGGGGTGACTTTAGTAAAAAAATGTCGAAGTGGTATCGACAAAAACTAGTTTTTGAGTTAGAATAATATTATGAATGAAGATTTATTAGTGCAATTTGGCTTCAGTAATATACAAGCAAAGGTGTATCTCTATTTGATTCGCCATGGTCGTAGCACCCCGACGGAAATAGCAAATGGTATACACGAAAAACGTACAACTGTATACTCGGCAGCAGAAAGAATCGAAAAACTCGGCATTATCTCAAAAAAGACAAAAGGCAAAATTGTTGCTTTTACCCCTAATCATCCTGCAGTGCTTGAGAGGATTGCCGAAAGACGCCTACGGATAGTTGCGAGAGAGGCGAAAAACCTTGAAAACAGCCTACCTTCTTTAATAAACTATTATAACGAGCATCAAGGCAGCCCTGGAGCAACAACTCTTTATGGCCAAGAAGGCATACAAATGATTTGGGATAAAGTAATAGCAACTGGCGCTCCCTACTATTTCATAAGAAGCAGATACGACTCATTGGCTAATATGGAATCCCTGGAGCAGTTTAAGCTAGCACGTGTGGAAGCCGGGATAGAGTCAGATGATATTACCCCCTCGGAATATTCCAACAATAGTAATAAAGAAATGCATGATAAGTATCTATTGACCAGAACTCTTTTACCTCCTTACGAGTATGATTCCCCGGTGGAGATTGATATTTTTGGAGATAATGTGGCTTTTATTAATTACACTAAAAACGGCATGTCAACATTGATTGAATCACCGGAGATTGCTGACGCGATGCGACAATTCTTCTTGTTTGCCAAAAAATATATTAGAAAAGCTACGGATCAAGACGAGCTTGATAAGCAACGATGAGAGATTTGACAATAAACAAAAACCGCTTGCTCATCATAACCGTAACCGACCTTGCTACCTACGACTTTTTACAGTTTCAGGCGCATAATTCCTTCTCAAGAAAGGAGGTATTAAATTAGCATGTCGTCCTGTATTTTGTAAATAAGCAGCCGATTGGGCTAAATATAGCTCACGCTTTATCATCTTTTTATAGTTCTTTTTGAATTTCGTGGTGTATTCGAGGTGGTATTACCGTCGGCCTTATGATTTCCTATCGATGCAGACATCTAATAGTGAAGCCGTTGGTGACTGATGATTTTTGAATTTCTGGATGATTGTATAGACCTATGTCCAATGCGTAAACTGAAGTATCACCACTACTACCGACTATTGTAGTGTTGGACCAGTATTTTGTTGTACCGCTATTAACATCTAGCTTCTTTATGTTTTTTGCGTAGTAATCTTCCTTATTGTAGTCGTATTCATATGAGCAGCTACCAATGTTTTCTTCGGTATGAAGCTTTTTATGTACGATGGTGTCATTTTGATATGAAACATTATGATAGGGTGATTTTAGGTTAAGGAATTCGTCAAAATCGCTCTTAGTTGGAAGGCTCCAACCTGAAGGGCAGATATCTTCTGTGATTTCTAATTCTGTATCGTCGAGGTCTTTTTTAAGTACTCCTTCTTCGTAACAGTAGAACCCTGCCGATGCGGCGCAGTAGTTGTAGTAAACCCCTACTCTCTCATTAGCACCGAACGAGATGTATGTCGACGTGTCTACGCTAGTATCCTTTAAGTTAATGTAGGTCAGAGGGCGAGAATAATCATTGTAGTTATTGCTCAAGCTCCAATCAGCGACGGTCTCTTTTGCAAATTGGTCATCAATGGAGCCCCCACCATTAAACAAATACTTGAGTGTTGCGTCTGACGCATTGGTCGTAGAGCTATTCATTTTCGATTGGACTTGTTGATTCGTTAAATCTAGGCTAAGGTTTTCCAACATCCAGCACTTGCCGTCCGCTTGTTTCCCTACGACATAAAGTTCCCCGTCACGTTTGTCTGTAAGCTTTACCATATCATCAACAGATAGGCTATCGCATCCGCCCCAGTTTTGCATATAGATTGGGTTGGCTGGTGTCTCTACTTGCGAAGTCCAGTCCTTGTCGAGCACCACCCTAAGGTGATTGATTATGATAGTAATTAACACTAATGCCAGTATTGCTATGGCTACGATTCCGAATACTTTGGCAGCTTTAACGTGGGGTGTAGTAGTTTTATTGGTATGAGTCAAACTGCTTGTATTGTTAGCATCTCCCTCCATAGAGTCATCGAGTTCATTGCTGTTTTCGATTTGAGTATCGTTTTCTGCATTGACTTCCATTCTTTTATTCTACCATAATTATTTATATGAGTCTAAATTATATAACAAAAATCCGCCCTTTAAGGCGGAAATCCGTTTAACAACTTAGTTGTGCAATTATCTTCGTAGTTTCGTGTAAGCTTAATGTTACGTCTGGCGAACCAGAGCTGTTATGATGCAAGCTTGCTCATCATAACCGTAACCGACCTTGCTACCTGCGACTTTTTACAGTTTCAGGCGCATAATTCCTTCTCAAGAAAGGAGGTAATCCATCCACACGTTCTCGTACGGATGCCTTGTTACGACTTAACCCCAATCATCTCCCCCACCTTAGGCCGACGAATCGGACTTCGGGTGTTGGTGACTCTCATGGTTTGACGGGCGGTGTGTACAAGACCC
>CAMNPZ010000025.1 GCA_946548715.1 uncultured Candidatus Saccharibacteria bacterium | reverse complement strand
CAATCTAGAGGGTTATTTTGTTATGAGAAATTCTCATATGTATGTTTAACTAACAGTCTTATGGACGAGCGAACACGAAAAAACGCCAAGATGCCCTCATCGACCCAGCTTCCATTTGAGATTAAAAGCCGGCAGATTGGCATTTTCTTCTTGCGAAGTGCATCTTCCGGATGAGCGAGCAAGAAAAAATGCCGAGATGCCGGCTTTTAACTCAAATGGTGGTGCGCGCGACTGGACTTGAACCAGCACAGCCGTGAATGTGGCCACTACCACCTCAAGGTAGCGTGTCTACCAATTCCACCACGCGCGCAGCTAACATTATTATATCACATTTTACGATTTATGGCGTTTTATTCTTAGTAGTTTTTGTAATGGCCCAGTCTGTCACGTCTGAGAAACGATCTAGTGCCGTCACTAGTTTTACTCCATCACTAAAAGTTCGGGCATTTCTGTTGTAATAGTATGTGAGATTTGTTTGGTATAATCCAATTGCCGGAACATCTGCCACCCAGTATTCTAGGAAGCTTTCGTATTTTTTAATTCTTAGTTCCTCGTCTAGAGTATCTCTTGCCCCGAGTAGCAAATCGTCCACGAGCGCGTTGCGGTAATTTGATAGATTCAACCCGCCACTGGTAGTTTGCGAAGAGTGATAATACGGCAACAAGTCTGGATCTGAACCTAATTCAATATCATAAATGAGAATGTCGTATCCCCTAGTGGAAATAATATTGGTTATGAAGTCCTGATTCTCTTCGTAAACAGTCACATTACTATCAAGTCCCAAAGTCTTAAGCTCTTCGCTAAATTCGTTTGCAACAGCTGGTAAGAATCCCATGTTTACCGTAGCAATATTCAAGGTTGGCCTTTCATCCCCAAGTATTTCCTGAATTTTGGACTTTGCAGCCTCGATGTCGGTACTAGGGATAGCGGGGTAATTAGTGAGCTTAATTTGTGATGCAAGGAGTGGATAATTCAGTGCGACAGTGTCTGGTGCCTTTTCACGGAGCTTGTCAATGTTAATTCCCTGCCGTATAGCAGAACGCAATTCTGGTTTTTTAAGCAAAGCGTTCTTTGAATTAAAGAAGATAAATGTCCCAGAACTTAGACTCGAGTTTTTCTCGAAAAATAATCCAGCGTTCACCAAATCGCGGTCCGCTTCCGTTAGCTCGGCGGTCGCCGTTACTGTCCCAGCGTTTAGGGCAGAGATAATGGATTCCTTATCGTTATAGGTGTGGATTGCGAAACTATTTAGAAGTGGTCTTCCTTTATAATAGTCCGGATTAGCGGAGAGATAGAGCACTTTTTCGTTGGTTTTCGAGGTGCTTTGCAGAGCGTTGAATGAAAATGCTCCCGAAGTTACGGGTGCACTCGAAAAGGTATTCTCAATAAGAGTTTCCGGATCGCTGTTTCCTAAAACATGCTTCGGCAAAATTGGAAAATCTAGTGCGGAAATAAAATCGGCATATGTGGCTGGTAGCTCGAAGACGATTTCGCCATTCTCGTTCGACGAAACTTTAACATTGGACAAATCTGCATCGTAGATAGAATTGACTCTAGGGTTTCGGATTAATTCAGTAGTAAACAAAACATCTTCATTGGTAATCGGCTCACCATCCGACCAGACTAGATTATCGCGTAACTTCACTATCCAAGTTCTGCCATCTTCGCTCGGGGCAATTTTGCTAGCCAAACCAATGTTGGTATGTCCAGAATAATCAATCGTCGCTAGCGTGCCAAACATCAAGCGACTGAGGACTTTTTCGCTGTTGGTTGTAGCAAAAAGTGGATTCATCGAGCTAACGTCTCCCAGCGTTGCCTCAATATAGCTCCCCCCCCGCGAAAAAACATCTTCGGAGTACGAATTGGCAAACCAGAATGCTTGTGCAACGGCCAAAAGAATCAATGCCGTTACTAGAAGCCCCCATTCAAGAATCAGTAGCTTAACTTCGCTGACGTGCCTTAGTCGTGCAAAAAAATTCTCCTTGATATGCTCTTTTCCTTCCTCGCCCGCTTTTGTAGTAACACGAGAAAACTTCTTGATGAATTTTTGCCCACGCTTTTGTAATTGACTACCCATACTATGCCGGTATTAATAATACTCCGATAATCGAGGAAACGAATATTACCACGAATATAATAGTGGTTACAAACATTGACTTCTCTAGGCCACGACGCTTGGTATATAACTCACCTGAACTACCAAAACCCGCACCAAGCGATGCCCCACGCGTCTGCAATAAAATCATCACAATAGAAAGAAAAGCTGATATAAAGATTACTACTTCTAAAAAATTTCCAATCTGCATAAATATCTCCTGTATAGGGCTATTTTAGCATACTTTTTCGTTTGAGTAAAGAATGGTATGTAATCGCAAACCGATGCGCCTCTTCGTCAACTCGTGCAATCAGCCGTGAAATGTGTGAACTAGTTGGTAGTTCCAAATACATCCATCCTCGGGGCGCGTCCACAACTCCTGTCGCCACAGGGGTTGTGGCGCTATCCCTCGCCCTGCCAGGCTCCGGACCCCCTCGGATTGGAGCATTTGGAACTACCAATTTGACTCCAGCATTTCGCGTATGATCGCCCGACTTGTCACGGCCGATTACCGGTATTCCGTAAGGTTCCACTAGTGGCAAAATTGCATTCACTTGTGCAGCCCCGCCATCTAGTAGTATTAAATCCGGATAGTCCCACTCCGAATGCTTCAGGCGTCTGGTAATCATTTCTCGCATACTTTTTAAATCGTCATTTCGCGAGGTGCGGATTTTGAACTTCCGATACTCATCGCGCGCCGCCACCCCGTTAATAAACACCACCATACTGCCTACGGTATTCTCGCCCGATTGATGTGAGATGTCATAACCTTCAATCCGACGCGGTGGCTTCTCTAAGCCTAGCATGCGCTGCAACTGCGCCAAAGCCTGGTCGGACGAAATATCCAAGAACTCTTTGTCTGAAAACACAATTTTCTTCTTGAGTTCCTTCAGCCCAAACAATTGATCGCGCGCTTCGGCCGCCAGCTCGTAATTCCCTTTTGCCGCCTCGTCTCGCATGGTTTTTTCGAGTTCTTTAATCAATTTATCGCGGTCGCCTTCTAGGTATCGAATTAATTTGCGCAAGTTGCGCTTATAGTCGCGTGCGGTGCATTTGCCAATCTCAATCCCCGGCGTCAATCCCAAATCGGTGTCCAGAGTTTTTTGACCCGTATAAGGTTTGGTATAATACGGAAAAATTCGTCGCAGCATTCGTACGGCTTTTTCGACGGCCGCTTTACCATAAAATGGCCCCACATATACGGCCTTATCATCCATAGGCGTTCGTGTGAAAGAAATATACGGCACCTCATCACCCATTGACACACGCACGTACGAAACAGTCTTGTCGTCACGCAGTAAGATGTTCCATTTCGGCATATAGCGTTTAATCATTTCTGATTCCAGGAACAGTGCGTCCATCTCGGTATCGACTACAATCCAGTCGGTATCAAAAATCTCCGCCACCAGCGCTTCGGTCTTCACGTCTTTGTGCGACTTCTGAAAGTATTGTCGTACCCGATTTTTTAGTACGGCCGCCTTGCCAACATAAATAATCTCGCCAGCGGCGTTTTTGTGAAAATAAACCCCCGGCGCCACCGGGAGTTTACTGAGTTTTTGTTTCAACGCTTCATTCATCTCTATATTATATCACACTTATGGCTAATTGTCAACGTTAAGCCTTTCTACATGCCATTGAATATAGTCTGAATAAAATCCCTGAAATCTTTATATTCGACTGGCTCGGATACATTGACGTTGGTCGGGTAACTAAATCCTAAATCAATAACGGCCGTAGCTGCACCATCATTGAGCTCTGATTCGAGATAGAGCCTAGTAAAGTTGTTGTCACTGTTGACTTCGGCGTAGACTTTTGGCATCTTGCTAGTTAATTCGGCGATATCTTCTTCCGTGATGGTTAGATTGTCTTGTAAGCCAAGGCACGAATATAGCTCGCCGGTGATTTCGTCGTTTTGGATTTCGTTTACGAAATTAGCAAACTTCTTGTTGTCGACGCTCACTTGGTAAATTGGGTTCTGTTTGCTTGCAATCTGAATGTTTTTGTCGGTAGACAAAATGAAAGGATATTTATTATAAAGCTGGATTGTCCCGTTGCTATTCTTGTTGGTATTGCTTACTAAATTAGTGATACAACTGAGTTGGCTACTGTCAACAGGGCTCGTCCCAACCAAATTCAGATCTTCAGATGAAATTCTGAGATAAATCCCGTCGACGGAATTAATCACATTGATGATAGCGTTTGCAAGCTCGTTATTTACTTGTTCATTCTGAGTGATAATTTCGCCATCTGTCTCAACGCAATCTGTGTCGCCGGTGCAATCCACTCCGACCACGGAAGGTGACATACAGTTAGTGGCTCCAGTCGCATCGGTAACGCAGTTTGTTCCTTGCCCACCAGACAGTAGATTGAGCAACCCCGAATCCTGCAACGCCTTCACCGCGCCTTCAATTTTGAGGTATAAATTGTTTCCCGCAGCATAGATTTCCTCAAATTTCATAGAGTAATCTTTATTATTGGCATCGGTAAAGGTCACTACGGCCGATGAAGTATTGAGCATCGAGCCAACCATGATGTCAGAATCGAGGTTAATGTTTATTCTCTTAATTGGCGACGCCTCATCATTTAGTAATATATTTATGTCACCGTCGATTGCTACTTTGTCTGGAGCTTCACCACTCATAATTTTCTGCATAGCTGCAGAGACGGCGTCACCTCTATTCATTCCCATCATTACTATTGCCAAAACAACACCACCAATTAGTAGCAAACAGGCAACAACAATGCCGATGATTGGCCCTAACTTGGATTTCTTTGGTGGCTGAGTTGATTCAGCCTTTTGCTCTGTGTTTCCACTGAATGTGGACGAAGAGCCTTCTGGCGCAATGCTTGGCTCAGCCGGTATGGCTGGGTTTTCCTTGGCTGTCGGAGCAGCCTGGTTAACATCTACAGGTCCAGGTGCCCCTGCATTATTTGTTGGCTCGACTGCTGTTAGTGTAGTTGCTTGTCCATTACCCATGCCAGAAGCAGGGGTTGGATTCAAGGGGTTTGGCGTCTCCCCTGAGCTGTCATTCATATATAATAACTCCTTTTGTTAATTACTTGACACTATTTTAGCACAAGTTCTTTATTTTTGATATATAATATATATATGGATGATTTTACGATAGACAATATTAAAGCAAGACAAATATTAGACTCGCGGGGTAACCCAACCGTCGAAGCCGAGGTGCTTTTGGAGAATGGCGGATTCGGTCGCGCAGCCGTGCCGTCCGGCGCCTCAACTGGCTCCGGCGAAGCACTAGAGCTTCGCGATGGTGATAAAACGCGCTTTGGGGGAAAAGGCGTTCTGAAGGCCGTCTGGAATGTTAATTCCAAAATCGCCGACGTCCTCATTGGCAATTCTGCCGACCCACGCTACGTCGATCAGATCATGCTAGAGCTAGACGGAACCGACAATAAATCTAATTTGGGCGCCAACGCTATGTTGGCAGTTTCGCTCGCCAACGCCAAGGCCAACGCTCGCGCTCGTAGAATACCGTTCTATAGGTATGTTGCCGAGCTGGCTGGTACTACGGACGAAATGTCAATTCCTATGCCGATGATGAACGTAATGAATGGCGGCGAACACGCCTCTTGGGCTACCGATTTCCAGGAATATATGCTCATTCCCCGTTCTGCCGGCAATATCGCCGACGCGGTCCGCATGGGCGCCGAAGTATTTCATGCACTCAAAGACGTCTTAAAAGAGCGCGATTATCCCACTACGGTTGGCGACGAAGGTGGCTATGCTCCACGCGTACGCGAAGGCGACAATGAACCTCTCGAATGTATCAAACTAGCCGTAGAAAAGACGGGTTATGCGTTTGGCACCGACATCGCTATAGCCATGGACATTGCTGCCTCGGAATTCTATGATAAAGACCACTACGTCCTCAAGACCAACGGTGACTGGAAGACGGCCGATGATCTCATTAACTGGTATACTTGGATTGCCGACAATTATCCTGTAGTTTCCATCGAGGATGGTCTCTCCGAAAATGATTGGGCAAACTGGCAAATCATGACCAAGCGCCTCGGCAATCGTCTCCAACTCGTCGGCGATGATCTCTTCGTTACTAATGTTGAGCTTCTCGAACGTGGCATCGACGAACATTGTGGCAATGCTATCCTCATCAAGCCCAACCAAATCGGTACTCTCACCGAGACGATTGATGCCGTCATGCTTGCAAAGCGCGCCGGCTTCGGCACTATCATGTCGCATCGCTCTGGCGAAACCGAAGATGTCACTATTGCTCATCTCGCCGTCGGCCTCGGCACCGGCCAAATCAAAACTGGTTCCCTCTCCCGCAGCGAACGCATCGCAAAATACAACGAGCTCATCCGCATCGCCGACGCCAACTCTAATCTTGGCCTATCTCATCCATTCTGATTGTTGTGAAAATTACAACAATTCCTCACTTGACTTCGCAGCATAGTGCTTTATAATTATAACCATGAGTACCATGCATGAAACTAAACTAATTACATTATTATTAGCTATTACTTTACTTAGCGGTATAACTCTTGCTTCTACAAAAGCTTCTGCCGACAACGAAGTCATAGACCAAGTTCGCTTAACTGTTCCTATCGCCTGTACTATGACTGGTGAGAATACTTCCCATACCGCTACATTAGATCCTGGTACTTATTCTGGAGAAACTGGCAGTGAATACGAAAACGGCATCGGTAAAACCACCCTCACTGCTATATGTAATGATGATAATGGTTTCTCTATTTATGCTATAGGATACACCAATAATCAATATGAAGGAGAAAACCATACTAAGCTTATCGGGCAATCAACGAATAGTACTATATCTACTAAAGCCTATGCAAGTGGAGACACTACTTCCAATTGGTCCATGA
>CAMNPZ010000024.1 GCA_946548715.1 uncultured Candidatus Saccharibacteria bacterium | reverse complement strand
TTGTGGAAGGGGCTGAATGACGGCAGTGAGAATGGAGATGGGGAGGGGGGTGAGACGGATTATAATGATATGGATACTGTTTACACTAAAGAGTTGGCACCGCGTTATTAAATGTAGTATATAATATATATATGAAATTGAAGAGTCAGTTTGTGTGCCAACAGTGTGGTGCAGTGTATGCAAAATGGGTGGGACAGTGCACGAATTGTCGGGCGTGGAATTCTTTGGTTGAACAGGTGGCTGAGAGCGCTGGCGCGGGTGGTAGAACGGCAGTGGCGAAGGGGCAGTTGTCGGGGAAGAAGTTGGATTTCGTAAAGATTTCGACGATTGTGCCGAGCGATGCAAAGGCGCGATTGGTGACAGAGTTTGCGGATCTTAATACTGTGCTAGGGGGTGGAATATTGATGGGGTCGGTGTCGCTGCTCGCGGGCCAGCCGGGAATGGGGAAGTCGACGTTACTGATGCAGATATGTGCCGAGGTGGCGAAGTCGCACGATGTACTATATATCTCAGGTGAGGAGTCGGCTGGACAAGTGAAACTACGGGCAGTGAGGCTGGGTGCGGAGTCGGATAGATTGAATTTTGCGGCGTCGACATCGGGGAATGATATAGCAAAGACGATTGAATCGGGGGAGTTTGACCTCGTGATTGTGGATTCGATACAAACGCTCGCGATGGATGAAATTTCTTCGGCGCCTGGGACGGTGTCACAAGTGACGAATTGTGGAAATTTGATTATCCGGGCGGCGAAGGCGACCGATACGGCGGTAGTGATAGTGGGACACGTGACGAAGGACGGGACTTTGGCTGGACCGAAGGTGTTGGAGCATTTAGTGGATGTGGTGCTAAACTTTGAAGGGGATAGATATGGTGGATTTAAGACGGTGCGAGCAGTAAAGAATCGTTTCGGTGCGACGAATGAAGTAGCGATATTTGAGATGGTGGATGCGGGACTGCGTGAAGTGGCGAATCCTTCGGCGGCATTACTCGCAGAACGGACAAACACGGATGGGTCGGTGATTCTGGCGACGCTAGAAGGGAATCGGCCTTTGCTCGTGGAGATACAGGCGCTTGCTACGACGTCGAATTACGGTTATCCGAAGCGGACGGCTTCGGGGTTTGACTTGAATCGGTTGAATCTATTGATTGCGGTGCTAGAGCGGAGGACAAAGCTACGCTTATCAGATAAGGATATTTTTGTGAACGTGGTGGGTGGGATGAAATTGAATGATTCGGCAGCGGACCTCGCGGTATGTATGGCGATTGCGTCGGCGGTGGCGGGGCGAAGACTAGATGAGGGATATGTGGTGTTTGGTGAAGTGGGGTTGGGCGGTGAAATTCGGTCGGCGTTTCGAGCGGATCAGAGGATTGCGGAGGCGAAGAAGTTGGGGTTTGTGCATGCGATTGGGCCGTCGTCGGTGCATGATAAATTCGTGATTCCGGCGAAAGATTTACGGGAGACGCTCATAAGGTATGTAAAATGAGAATATTGGGGATTGATCCGGGATTAGGGATTTGTGGATTTGGGCTGATTGAGACGACTTCGCGGGCGGGGGCGAAGGCGCTCGACTATGGTGCGGTGACGACAGAAGTGGATGCGCCGATACCGTCGCGACTTCGTGAACTGTATGAATCGTTGATGCAGGTGTTTGAGGAATGTCGGCCGGAGATGGTAGCGGTGGAGAAGTTGTTTTTCTCGAAAAATATTACGACGGGGATTGTGGTGGCGGAAGCGCGCGGAGTGGTGTTGCTAGTGGCGGCATTGAAGGGGCTGCCGGTGTATGAATATTCGCCGAATCAGATTAAACTCTCACTTGCGGGGTATGGTGCAGCGACAAAAACGCAGATGGAGGAGATGGTAAGGGTGCATTTGGGACTTGATGTGAAACCGAAGCCGGACGATGCGGCTGATGCGTTGGCAGTGGCGATTACGTGTAGTTTCTTGTATCAGCGAGGCGGGGAGGAAAAGTATAAGTTTTCGAATTCGAGGAAGTAGCTATGCGGCTGGTTAAGGGATTGATTGGTGTATAATATAGTATATGATTGCGCATATTAGGGGTAAGATTGAAGAAAAGTTTGGCGATAATGGGGTTATCGTTGATGTGGATGGGGTGGGTTATGAAATGCTGGTGCCGGTGCCGGATTTTGAGGCTTTGGTGTTGGGTGAGGAGCGAAAGTTTTATACTTATCATGCCGTGAAGGAGAATTCGGAGGAGCTGTTTGGATTTTCGTCGCTCGCGGCGAAGAAGTTGTTTGAACTACTAATATCAGTGCAGGGGATTGGGCCGAAGGCGGGAATTGCGATACTGTCACTTGCGGAGGCAGAAGAAGTACGGAATGCGATAGCGAACGGTGACGTGGCTTTTGTGACGAAGGCGTCGGGAGTGGGGAAGAAGAGTGCCGAGCGTGTGATTGTGGATTTACGTGATAAAGTGGGGATTCCGTCGCATTATGGTGCGACTGAAGTGAAGTATGGAGTGAAGGCTGCGAATGAGCCGGATGAGGCGCTTGATGCACTGATTGCACTTGGATTCCCGCTCAAAGAAGCGACTGCGGCACTTGAGAAGGTGCCAGGGGATTTGTCGGTGGAGGAAAGAGTGAAACAAGCCTTGAAAAACGGATAAAAGTGTGGTAGAATATAGTGTAATTGATTAATAGTAAAGGTAAAATATGAGTTTTTCTATATTGAAAGAGATTGGTGACGCACAGAAGAAGAAGGCCGTGGTGGATGTGAGGTCTGGTGATACTGTGAGAGTCACGCAGAAAATTAAAGAAGGTAATAAGTTCCGTTTGCAGACTTTTGAAGGCGTGGTGATTCGGGTAGATCGCAAGGAATCGCACACTGCGCGGATTGTGGTGCGCAAGGTGACTTCTGGTGTGGGCGTGGAGAAGTCTTATCTAATTCACTCACCGTTGGTTGAGAAGATTGTGATTACGAAGCGTGCAAAGGTGCGTAGGAATAATCTCTCGTATCTTCGTGAGCGTTCTGGTAAGTCGGCACGTCTGACTGGTAAGGATTTCGATCGTGCGGCGGTGAATGATGTGACTGTAAAGGAAGAAGAACCTGTAGAAGCGGTTGCCGAGGAAGCAGCTACTGAAGAAGTGGCTGAGCCAGTGGAAGCCGAGAAGGCCGATGTTGAAGTAGTTGAGGAAGCTCCGAAAGAAGAGGCTAAAGAAGCTAAGTAATTGCTTTGAGTTAACGAAGAGTCCGGCGAGAGTCGGGCTCTTTTTGGTATAATATAATAAGATATGGCAATACTTGGGATAGATGAAGTAGGAAGGGGGCCCTTAGCGGGTCCGCTGGTGGTTGGCGCAGTGGTGTTGCCGGAACTGGGTGAAGGAAGGCCGGATTGGGTGGAATGGTTGAAGGATTCTAAGAAATTGAGTGCTAAGAGACGGGAAGAGCTGTCGGAGTTGATTTGGAAGGAGGCACCGGCGGCAGGACTGGGTTGGGTGTCGCCGAAAGAGCTGGATGAAATAGGGATGTCGGAGGCACTACGGCTCGCGACTGGGCGAGCTGTGAAGTCGGTACAGGGGCTTCACGCGGCGTTTTCACAGATAGTGATTGATGGAAAAGTGAATTTTCTTAGCTTGACAAAGTTAGCTAAATATGTCAGTACTATGCCGAAGGCGGATGATTTGGTGAAGGAGGTGTCGGCGGCGTCGATTGTGGCGAAAGTGGCGCGGGACGCCTATATGGTGGAGGCAGGGGCGAGATTTCCTGAGTATGGATTTGAGAAACATATGGGGTATGGAACGCTGGCGCATAGGGAGGCGATTGTGCGAAATGGGGTCTGCCCGGAGCATCGGAGGAGTTTTGAACCGATTAAGAGTATGGTCGGATACTCACGTCCTATGTTGAATGTTGTAAAAAATACAACATTTGTGGGGGCGATGGGAGAGGATGCTGCGGCGACGTATTTGACTCGGCATGGACATGTGATTGTGGCGCGGAATTTTAAGACGTATTTTTATGAGATTGACATTGTGTCGGTGCGGGAGGGGCGGATTTATTTTACGGAAGTGAAGTACCGGAAGTCAGATAGACATGGAGGAGGAGTTGCGGCGGTAGATAAACGGAAATTACAACAAATGAAATATGCGGCGGAATGTTTTCTAAAGTATCGGGTGCGGGAGTTTGGTGAGTTGCAACCTTTGTTGGCGGTGGCGGATGTGGCGGGGGAAGATTTTGAAGTGAAGGAATGGTTTGAGATTACGGAGTGTTAGACTAGTTGACGCTCGGAAGTTGAATTGATGGTCGAATGTTAGGCTGATGAGTATTTGGCGTGATATAATATAGAAAATAATGGAGGTAAAAATGAGTAGTGAAAAATTGGGTGGCGATTATAGAGTAACTAAGTCGGAGAAGCCGGTTTGGAAGGTAGAGCGTGAGCAGGAATTGGCGAGAAAGCGACGGATAGGTGAAGCTGCGATAGGGGCGGTAGCAGCGGTGTTGATTGGAGTTGCATTATCGCATAGTGCAAAGACATCCGAAATTATGAATGATGAAGAGCGCGCAAAGAATGTCAAGAAGATTGAAGTGGAAAGTGTAGTTTTTCATGATGGCGTGAATGCGCGCAAAGAGCCCTATATAAGTCAGGTTGAGCCAAATCAGCTTGCAAGTATTGGTGAGGACGGTGAAAGCGTAGTGGTAGATTATGAAGGTTTGGCGTATTATTACGATAATGAGAATGATGCAAATGGGGGCTGGTATGGGTTTGAGGCGGCACAGTTGTCGGATGAGTTGCTTAAGAGTGGATATATAGTGCCGACAGAGGCAGCTCGTTTGAAAAGTGATGAGAAGTTTGGTGATGGTACTGTGTGGCTTAATGAAAACTATGTAACAGTGATAGAGGCGGCTGATGTGAGTTGGGCAGATAATACAGATGCGTCGAGTGATGTAGAGGGAATTGATTAAACAGGTTGAACCGACTATTACAATGGGATGGCTAAACGTTGAATTTAAATTCAACGACATCGCCGTCTTGCATAACATAAGTCTTGCCTTCGGTGCGAAGAAGGCCGGCTTCGCGGACGGCTTTTTCGGAGCCGAGGCGAGCTAGATCGTCGAATTTGCAGACGCTCGCAGCAATGAAGCCGCGTTCGAAATCGGTGTGGATGGTGCCGGCGGCTTCGGGAGCGGTGGAGCCCTTCTTGATGGTCCAGGCGCGGCATTCTTTTTTGCCGGCGGTGAGGAAGGATTGAAGGCCAAGGGTTGCGTAGGCGGCTTTGATTAGTTCTCCTAGGGCATCATTAGATACGCCGTAGCTCGCTAAAAATTCCTTTCGCTCTTCGCGTGACATTCCGGACATTTCTTCTTCCAGTTTCGCGTTAACAAAGATTGCTTGATGATTGTTAGCGCTAATAAGCTGGCGGAGTTTGTTTTGTAGAACCTGGTCGGTGAGACCTTGTTCATCAACGTTGAACATGTAGATGACTGGTTTGTCGGTGAGATAGGGAATGAACTCGTCGGTGGGGTCTTTCTTGCGTTTGGCGGCGATTTTGGCGCGCGTTTCTTCGTCGGCAAGCTGGAGCTCAAGATTGATAATATCTATATCGTCTTTGGCTTGCTTGATAATATCGTCTTCGGGTTTGTTGTCGGCGCGGACGATGTCGTCGTTTTTGAAGGCCCTTACTACATGACAAATGGCTTGGCATTCGCGGATGTGAGCGAGGAATTTGTTGCCGAGACCTTCGCCTTTGCTTGCTCCTGCGACTAGTCCTGCGATGTCGACAAATTCGACGGTGGCGGGGACGACTTTGTCGGTGTCGTACATTTTAGCGAGTACGTCTAGCCGTTCGTCTGGAACGGGGACTATGCCGACATTTGGTTCGATGGTAGCAAAAGGATAATTCGCGGCGAGGGCGCCAGCGTTTGTTAGTGCATTAAATAGTGTGGATTTACCAACATTAGGCAATCCGACAATTCCTATCTTTAAATTCATAACCAACCTATGTATCTGTTATTATAGGTATAATTATAACATGTTTTGATGTATAATGTATGGTGTGGATAAAGAAAAAAGTTGTGGATGCATTCTTCTGAAAAATAATAAAGTTCTTTTGATTGGTGCTAAAGATGATAATGGCAAATTGTTTTGGTCATTTCCGAAAGGACACCAAGAAGATGGCGAGACCGATGTTGAGACGGCAATTCGGGAGACCAAGGAAGAAACTAATTTGGACGTTAAGATTATTGATAATGAGCCGATTAGGACTGGGCATTTGGTGCACGGTGGAACTGCATACAAAGAAATATTACTATTTATTGCTAAGCCATTGAATGATGAAATAAAAAAGCAAGAGGATGAAGTCGAAAAAGTGGAATGGGTAAAAATTGATGAAGCCGGCAAATACTTTGATGGCTATTATGGTGATGCGTGGGGAGAACTGTTGAAAAGATTAAATAACTAAAATTACTGACGCATCTTAGTATGGATGTTTTTCCATTTTGGCTTTGATAAACGGATTTTGATGGTAAACGGGATAAAAGAAATGGGTTGGTTTAGAAATTCAAGATTCCGATCTTTAAATTCATAATCAACCTGTGATATCTGTTATTATGGGTATAATTATACAACATTTTTTTAAAAATAAAGTATTTATATAATTAAGAAAATCGGAAAATAGTAATATTACGTACTCTTTATGAGTTGACTTTAAGAAAGTTTGGTATAAAATAAGTATGAAAAGTATAACTAATTATACTTAAAGGAGACATATATGAAAGATAAATTTGTAGGTATTGCTAAAGTTGGCGAAAAAGGACAAATAGTAATACCAAAAGAAGCAAGAGATATGTTTGATATTAATCCTGGTGATACTGTTGTAGTTTTATGTGATAAAAAGAAAGGAATGGCTATTGTCAAATCTGAGGTATTAGAAGATACTATGGATAAAATAATGCCAAATAATAAATAATATGTATTCTATTGAAACAAAGAAACTGACTAAAAAGTTTAAAGATAAAATTGCAGTAAATGGCATAGATTTAAAAATTAAACAAGGTGAACTATTTGCACTTCTAGGAACTAATGGTGCTGGAAAAACTACAACAATAAAAATGTTATCAGGATTAATATTGCCAACTTCTGGCAACATTAAAATCCTTAATATGGATATGAAAGAAGATGTATTTAAAATAAAAGAGATATTAAATATTTCACCGCAAGAAACTGCTATTGCTCCAAATCTAACCGTAAAAGAAAACTTAGAATTTATGGCTGGAGTTTATCAGATAAAAGATAA
>CAMNPZ010000023.1 GCA_946548715.1 uncultured Candidatus Saccharibacteria bacterium | reverse complement strand
TCTAGAGGGTTATTTTGTTATGAGAAATTCTCATATGTATGTTTAACTAACAAAGTTTGGCTCAAATTAGTAGATGCTTAAAGCCATTGGGCGAGGCGAGCGTATTCTTCTGAATCCTTGTCGTAAGAGTCGAGGATGTCCTGGGTGTAGGTTTTGCCGTTGGTGAGATTGAGTGTCTCAACTTCTGGCATTGAAGCTAGCATGCGAACGATGGCCTCATCGGTGTCGATATTGGTCATGGAATGCTTCGGGTCGGTCGAATGAGAATGAACGCGGAGCTCGCGGTAGACGAAACGCTTGATGCCGGCCTGGAGACAGTACTTGAGACAATTGTCGCATGTGGCGACTCTATTATAGACGGTGCAGCCGGTTAGGTCACGGCGTGCGTAGATAAGGGCATTCATTTCGGAATGAATAGCGAAATAGTACTTCATGGGACGCTCACTAAGAGTCATCTTGGATTCGTCGGCGCCTTGGACTAATCCGTTATAGCCAAGTGAAATGACGCGTTTGTTCTGATCAACTATCACGCAGCCCATTTTGGACGAAGGGTCCTTGGACTTGGCTGCCGCCGCTTCGGCGATTTGCATAAAGTATTCGTCCCAATCTTGCTGTGTGCTCATACTTATATGTTACACCCGAATAAAGAATTGCGCAATTCTTTATTCCGGTATCTTTTTAAGCATAAGTAACCATTTGGGGGTTGTGTTTTTGGTAGATGTATGCATAATGGTGCCATTATCAACTTAAATAGGAGCAATATGCGAGGTAAAAACCTGACTAAAAGTCAGGGTGGGCACAAAAACAAAATCAAAGTGCGGTACTTGGTGGCAGTGGTGGGATTATTATTATCTGGATTAGCAGCCCGGCAAACGGTGCAAGCGGTAGGATGCCCGGATGTACGAATAGTGTTTGCGAGGGGATCGGGCGGCGAACAAGATGTGAGTGCCGATTATCTAGAATTCAAAACAACTATCGAACAAAAAATACAGGGTACTGGACTAAACTATGAATTTATGGATTTGGAATATCCAGCGGTAGGAGTCGGATTTACAAATATAGATACAGCGATGACGACATTGGGGGCTTTCTTTAGTGGAGGTGAGTCTTACGAATTTGGCAAAAGTATGTGGAAAGGTGTAGAGAAACTAAAAACCATGTTGGCGGATACGTCTTGCCCTCAAACAAAATATGTCTTTGGTGGCTATTCGCAAGGGGCGATGGTGCTACTTAATTCATTGTCATACTTGGCGCCAGAAAGGCTGATTTACATGGCGACTTTCGGTGATCCGAAGATCTACCTGCCAGAAGGAGAAGGAGTGATTCCGGCGGCGTGTCGCGGAGAGAATCTATCTGACTATCGGATGTACGTGCCGGATTGCCAAGCCTACAAAGGGATTCTGGGTGCCTACATTCCGTACGAGCCGGAAGCATACGTAGGGAAAATGGGGACGTGGTGCAACAAGGGTGATATTTTATGCAGTTCACATTACAATATTGGCGACCATGTCGGATATGTGTCGGAAGGCTTATATGAAGACGCATCACGAGTGATTTATGATAAAATCTGCAAAACATTTGGCATCGAGAATACAATTTCGTCACCACATGACACGGCGATTGTGATTGATTCGACGGGGTCCATGGCGGACATGATTGAAAAATATAAATCCGAGGCCTTGCGGCTTGCTGAGGAAACCTTGACGTCGGGAGGGCGCGTGGCGCTTTATGATTATCGAGATCTCGATGACCCATACACGCCAGTGCAGCATTGTGACTTTAATAGCTGTACTTTGGAGGTATTTCGCTCGGAGCTAGGGAAGATACGGGCTGATGGCGGCGGAGATACACCAGAATCGTTGCTTTCCGCGTCGTTTCATGTGATGAAGGATTTACACTGGAAGCAAGGTTCGACCAAATCCTTAGTCGTACTGACGGATGCGGATTTCTTGTCGCCCGACCGGGATGGAATGAGTTTTGATGAAGTGGTGGCGCTTAGCAAGCGAATCGATCCGGTGAATTTCTACATTATCACTGATGCGGAGTCTGGCGAGGCTTATAACGAACTAGCGGCTGCGACCGATGGACGGGTCGTGACGAATTTTGATGAGCTGAGTCTGCTGACTGATTACATCATGGAGAGATACGACTCTTTGCCACGGGTAGAAGAAGAGCCAGCAGCGGTGTTGCCGCAGCTAGCAGTTGACGAAGTGATAGACGGTAGAGGCGAGGCAACTGTGAAGTTCCACAGTGACGCGACGCGGACAATTGTGGCATTAAATGATGCGATTCTTGGTATAACTGATGAAACAGAGTTTACAATCAGCGGGTTACGAAGCGATATTCAGAATCGGCTGACATTGATTCCGGTGGGGGACGGAGTGAGGGGTGAGCCGGTAGAGATATTGCTTAGTGGAGATGCTAATACTGGATATGGATTAACGACAAGTGTTGTTCTAACAGAAGACCGTCAAACAATCATGCCAAAGGCACCCAATACTGGCAGACGATAATTACTCAGAAGCGAGGTGGTAGTGATTGGCGTAGGGACATTTGTAGACTTTGAGTGAAGTACCGAGGTTGTGGTCGTACGCAGCAACCTTGGCAGCGAGTTCGGCTTCTTCTTGTGTGTCGTAAATAATCTTATGAGTATCGCCAACCCAACAACGGGCAGGCTCGTAGACTTGATTGGGATTAAGGTGTTTATTTCGATTTGCCATATCTATATATTATACTACATATTGTATTATTTGTCAATTTATGGTAAAATATCCGTTATGACTTTAAACAAAGATAAGATACGGAATGTGGCGATTATTGCGCACGTCGACCACGGCAAAACGACTTTAGTGGACGGACTTCTGAAGCAGTCGCATACTTTTCGCGATAACCAAGCGGAGATGTCTCAGACGCTAATTATGGATTCGATGGATCAGGAACACGAACGGGGAATTACGATTACCGCAAAGCAAACCTGTGTGTATTATGATGGTTATAAGATTAATATTATCGATACGCCAGGGCATGCGGATTTCTCGGGAGAGGTGGAGCGGACCCTCAATATGGCTGATGGGGTACTGTTGATTGTAGATGCACAGGAAGGCCCGATGCCTCAGACGAAGTTTGTGCTGTCGAAGGCTTTGGCCTTGGGACTAAAACCAGTAGTAGTGATTAATAAGATTGACAAGCCGGCGGCACGAATTGATGAAGTCTTATCTGAAGTCGAATCGTTATTCCTGGAACTTGCGACAGACGAATCACAACTATTCTACCCAGTCTATTACGCTATCGCGCGCGAAGGGCGGGCTGGAAAAACTGTGGATTTGGATGATGATTTGCATGTGATATTTGAGTCGATTATCAATGATATTCCAGCTCCGGATGTGGACTCTGACTCCGAATCGGCACAGTTGCTCGTGGCGGCGCTCGCGGCAGATAACTATCTCGGTAAATACGCAATTGGTAAAATCTTTCGTGGCAAGCTAAAGAAGGGACAAAGTGTCAAGATCTTGCGAAGAACTTCAAATATGTCTTCCGAGGACCTTTCGCGACCAACGGGGAGCGAGGGAGCGCCCGAACCCCGTAACGACGGGCGTGAGAGCGGCGTGTCCGAGGAAGAGCATTTTGAAGTTCACGCAGGCAAGATTGACCGTTTATTCTCTTATCGTGGGCTTGGCAAGGAAGAGGTGCCGGAAGCAATTGCGGGGGATATCGTGGCGATTTCGGGGATTTCCGAAGCTAATATTGGCGACACAATTGCGACCGGCGACAATCCAGAGGCTTTGCCTGGAATTGAGCTTGAGGCGCCGACACTGTCAATTTATATCGGGCCAAATACTTCGCCACTGAAGGGTCGCGAAGGCGAATTTACGACCTCACGACAGATTGCAGAGAGGCTAGAACGGGAGCTCGAGACGAATATTGCTCTCAAAATTCAACCAGATGGCCTGGGCTATAAGGTATCGGGGCGAGGCGAATTGCATTTGTCGGTATTGATCGAGACGATGCGGCGCGAAGGATACGAACTCGAAGCGGGGCGACCGGAGGTGGTATATAAGAATATAGATGGGGTAAAGTCCGAACCAATTGAGTCCCTAACGATTGAGGTAGAGCCGGAATTCGTCGGTGCAGTAAGCCAAGAACTTGGCATCCGCAAGGCCGAGCTGAAGACGCAGGAGATGACCTCGACCGGCGCAACGAGATTCGTATATGAGATTTCAACTGCTGCATTGATTGGGCTACGCAATAATTTGCTAACAGCAACGAAAGGTACCGTGATTATGTCGTCGCTCCCGAGCGGATATCGTCCGGTTGATAGCAAATACCGACCAGAGAGGAACGGGGCTTTGGTTTCATTCGAGACTGGTGTTTCGACTGCTTATGCGCTCGATGCCGCACAGGCGCGTGGAGTATTATACATCCCACCGCAGGTTCCGGTGTATCAGGGGATGATTGTGGGGCTATCGAACAAGAAAGACGATCTTGACATTAATGTTTGTCGCGAAAAGCAGCTAACCAATATGCGCACCCATGCATCGGATGGCGCGATTCAGCTAACTCCTTATACGCAGCTGTCGCTCGAACAGTGTTTGGATTTCTTACTTGACGATGAACTTCTTGAAGTGACGCCGAAATCTTTGCGGCTGCGCAAACGTCAGCTTGATCCGATTAAGCGGAAACGCGAGAACCGACAATAACACAGATTACTTTGGCGTGTTATAATAATTCATATGTTGATTGATAGTCATTGCCATTTGCACGACCGGGAGTTCTTTGTTGCCGAACAGGCGGAAGAGATGTTGGTGCGGGCGCGAGAAGTGGGAGTGGAAAAGATTATTTGTATCGGCACTTCGCACGAAGACTCGCTGGTGGCGCGAGATTTCGCGATGCAGCATGAGAATGTTTATTGGACCTACGGGATACACCCCGAATCAGCAGGTCTGGTGACTGAACCTGTTCTTTCGGATGCGCGACTTGATTTTTCAAGCACCTCATACACTGGGACGCGGGCAGAACCGTCCCTTCGGGACGAACCTGTCCGGTCCGTCAGGAATATAGGTGTTGAAAAATCAAATCATGTTATGCATCCGAAAAAACAGGTTTCAGCCACCAGCCCTGTTGCCGTCGGTGAAGTTGGGCTAGATTATCATTATGAGGGATATGAACGCGAGACGCAGATTCGGTTGTTTGAACAGATGCTGCAGCTTGCGATAGATAACGATTTGCCGGTTTCGTTTCATGTGCGGGAAGCGTTTACGGATTTCTTTCCGGTGGTGGCAAATTTCCCGAAAGTGCGTGGCGTAGTACATTCTTTTACCGATAGTAAGAAGGTACTGAAGCGGATTCTGAATGAGACGCCATTTTATGTTGGCGTAAATGGACTGGCAACCTATTCGACTCTGCCGACGCCGCCACTCGAGAGGATTCTGCTTGAAACCGATGCGCCGTTCTTGGCACCAATGCCACATAGAGGCACAACGAATGAGCCGGCATACGTCTCTGATATTGCGAAGTGGTTAGCCGTAAAACTTGGGGTTAACTTCCGGGAAGTAGCGAAAGTTACTACTAAAAACACCACCGAATTGTTTAGGCTAGTCTAAAATGTATTTGACCTGGTTTGAACCAGACTAGTAAAGCTTTATAAGGGGTAGCTTATTGACTTTTATGCTTTTTCGTGATATAATTAAGAAGTGAGTAACGATAAAGACAATTCGGTATACCAAGTGCCCACGTTCAAGCACCGCGAGGCATATAATTTTGTTCGTAAAGATAGTAGTGATGATGTATACCAAGAGCTTAATCAAATTGCAGAGGAGATTGAACGATGTCGCTTAAGGAATTGTTAGGACTTAAACCGCGGAGCATAGTTGCCCGGAATACCGGCTATACTGGCGATCCGCATAGGTATTCCAATCGCTTTTCGTATGAAGATTTAGTGAACGCCGAGAGTGCATACGGAAGGACGATTTTTGGGCCGATTCCGGAGGGACATCAGAGGGAATTCTTTGAATATCGGAAGAATGTATGGATTTGGCACGAAAGCTTTCTTGATAACAATGGTATAGTGCAGAACATGACGGTGCGTTACGAAGTGCGACCGGATGGAGTTTTTAAGAAACCTGGCAATGAGGCCTACCGCAAGATTAATGGCTCTGAGCTCGAGAACTTTCGCAACGCCGCAAGGACTTATCTAAACTTAATTAAAACAAATCTCTATAGCTAAATTTAACATAACTATGATAAAATGTAGTTATGGAAAAGAAAAGAATCGTCTCAATCGTATCTTTAGTAGTCGGGCTGGTTGTTTTGGCAGTTGGTGCGACTTTTTTGGTTTTAAAACTAACTAGCAAGCCACCGGTAGCAGATGGAGAATACTTGGTCGCAGCGGGGAATTGGGTGCTTGATAGCGGCGGTGGATGCGAAATGCTTATTCAATCCGATGGTGCTAGTGATACAGAATGCGAGGGTGGCTCGGATGTGATTTGGCGTTTTACAGAGATTGGGAAGGGGACTTTGACTACCAACAATCATTTAAATGACTATGATTTTGCCTGGGCACTAAAGGATGGGCGAATTACAATACAAACGGACTGGCTATATAAGCTTAATAATGAATATGAATATACGCTAAACCAAGGTGAGGGCGCACTGATACTATTAGATGGTGATACAGAGTATCGGTTTGTAGCGCAAACCGAATAATTATGTTATAATATTGCCATGATTTATTTGGACCATGCGGCGGCGACGCCGGTCGATAAGCGGGTACTTGAGGCGATGATGCCGTATTTTGCGGATGATTTCTTTAATCCATCAGCAGCATATTTGCCGGCAAAAAAGGTAGCATCGGATTACGAAACAGCAAAAGCAACGATTGCGCATGCTATTGGAGCCAAAGCCTCCGATCTTGTCATTACCGCTGGTGCGACCGAGGCAAATAATCTGGCGTTTACGAGCTTAAATCCGCTTTCACGAGTGTTGTATCTCATAACCGAGCATGATTCGGTGAGGCGAGTGGCGGAGCGGCTTGGCGGGGAAGCGGTAAGCGTGCTGCCGAATGGGTTAATTGATTTGGATGATTTGAAGCGGAAGATTACCGATGAGACGGAGTTAATATCGGTGGCGCTGGTTAATAATGAGCTGGGGACGATTCAGCCGCTAGCGGAAGTGGCGCAAATAATCCGTGAGGTCAAAATCGACCGGATGAAGCGAGGAATTCGACGACAGCTATTATTACATTCCGATGCGTCGCAGGCACTAAATCTGCTAGATGTTAGCGTGGCGCGGCTCGGGGTGGATTTAATGACTTTGAATTCGGCGAAGGTGTATGGACCGAAGGGTGTAGGGGCGCTATATGTATCGCATGACGCCAAGTTGTCACCGCTAACAGTTGGGGGCGGACAGGAGAATGGGCTACGGTCAGGGACTGAGAATGTGCCTGGGGTAATTGGATTTGCCAAGGCGGTAGAATTGGCACATGAGCACCTGAACGGAAACCGCAAGAAGTATGCTTCATGGCGTAAAACTCTGCTCTCCGAGCTGGACGGATATGAATTGATTAACAAAAAGCATGCGGTCGATAATTTTGTGACGATTTGTTACGACGGGATAGATGCGGAACGGCTGGTGTTCCTGCTGGAGGAACAGGGTGTATATGTGGCAACTGGGGCGGCCTGCGCCGCATCTAAAGGTGTGCGTTCGCATGTGCTAGCGGCAATTGGGCTATCCGAATCGCAGATTACGGGGTCCTTGCGACTGACACTTGGCGAGACGAACGACGAGGCGCAGATACACGAGACAGCGAGAGTAATTAATCGAGTTGTCGAAGCGGAGAAAGCTAGGATTCAAAGGATCGAATCCTGAATCGTTAGCCGTGTCCGTGATAGATTAGCGAAGTCGTGCCTATTCGACTTAAGAGCCGAAGATGCAGCGGACTGAGTCCCCGTACCGACGAGCGTAGCCATTGGCTGAATAGACGCCACTGGAACCGAAGCTCAAGAAATGAGCGCTCGTGGAACTAGAGGACGAAGTAGAAGACCAATAGAGCCCGAGGCTGCCCCCATCGCCGAACGACCCGCCGTAGTAGCCGGCAGCGAGCAGAAAGTCAGGTGTAGTGCCTGGGCCAGCCTGAGTATAAAAACCGTTACCACTTTCGCTAGTTGATGTAGTACTATCTAAACCATACTGATGCGCCATGGCATAGAAATCAGATTCTGCTTGCCAATTAGTAGCACTAGTAGTTCTACTTGTTGGTAGTCTCCAGTTCTTCGGACAGATACTGTAATCAGCATCTGTATTATCGGTTTCTATATCTCTACCAGAACCAAGCGTAGCCGCATCCCAAGAATAGTAGGAATAGCACGGAGTATTCTGGCCACTGGCTCCGCAGTTCTCCTTAATACCGCTATTAAATACATATGCATAGTTATCAGTGCCGAATTGAGTATTATCTGTGAGTTTATTATCTGTATCGTTCTTAATGGCGGAAGCAGGGAGGACTAACTTGCCGTCAGTTACCGTCCAGCCATTGGTAGTAGGTAGAGTGTAGGTTAATTCAAAGTCAGTGTCTTCGCTAGATAATGCAGTGCCACCAGCAATGTTTAAGTTTTCCGTCATCCAGTATTTGCCATCAGCAAGTTTGGCTACGGTGTAAGCTTGGTTGTCACGAGCATCATAAAGTGTGGTAGTATCGCCTACATTTGGAAGTTGGGTAGCTAGCGAGGCAGCGGTTTGTTGTTGCATACAGGTATCACTGTCTTGGCATAAACCCATAGGTCCTTCTGGTGCAGCGGCATCATATGGATGTACCATAGTATATTTAACTTGTCCTACATAAGTATCAGCTGGTTGAGAGGATGAGATATAGGCGGCATAGGTGGTTTCTAGTTTAACGCCTAGAGTAGTGTCGGTAGTAGAGGAGCCAGTGTTAGCGTGATATTCTGCTACTTTAG
>CAMNPZ010000022.1 GCA_946548715.1 uncultured Candidatus Saccharibacteria bacterium | reverse complement strand
CCCCTCACACCTATAGTATTTTTTTCTTCCACCATACATACATTATAGCATAAACAGAATATTGACACAACGAAAACTCTCTATTGCCCCATGTACTTAATCGACAATAAGTCCTCTATATTATGGCTTGTCAATTTCTCACGCTATCATAAAAATGATATAATTAAGATATGCTCATCCATTCCGAACAAGAAATGTTAGATTTCGGTGCAAGCTTCGCCAAAAGTATCGCCAAATCATCCAATATCATAGAACTAGTCGGTGACGTTGGCGCCGGCAAGACAACTTTTGTACGCGGTCTCGCCACGGGTTTAGGCATCGCAACCCCCGTCACAAGCCCAAGTTTCACTATCTCTAAATCCTACGCCCTCCCTAGCGGCAAAGGCAGTCTAGTCCACTACGATTTCTATCGCCTATCAGACCCAGGTCTCATGTCCGAGGATCTTGCCGAAAACCTTGCAAATCCCGACAACATCGTCGTTATCGAATGGGGCGAATCCGTCTCCAACCTCCTCCCCTCCAACCACGTCGTTATTCTTATTAATAAAACAAATACTGAATCCAGAATGATAAAACTCCTAAATAATCGAAATATTGCCTTTCGAGACCGTCCGCGACTAACGAGGAGCGGTTTGAGCGAAGCGCGCCCCGTAACGACGGGCGAGCGCGAGCGCGTCGAGAAAGGCAATATTCGATTATTCTTAGATACTAGCAAACCCGAAACAATTTTAATGTTAAATGACAAAAAATACACTCATACTTTCGGTCACGACCTTGCCGAGCAACTCCTCGCATGGATACACGACAGGCTCACCGAAAATCACGCAACTTGGCAAGATATTACCGAAATAGGATTCATGTCCGGCCCAGGTTCGTACACTGGTCTCCGCATTGGTGCTAGCATCGTCAACACATTATCCCACGAACTACACATCCCGTTGAAAGACCATCATGATCAAACACATCCCATCATCATACCAGATTACGGCCACCCCGCCCACATTACGCCTCCACGCAAATGATTATCTTTTCTTTTTATCTATTACGATTTTTGCCGCCACAACTGTAAGAACAGAAAACGCCACTATCATTATGCCTTCAATCATTGCCATAATCATATACCCCTTCGTGTTATCCGGCCTCACTATTATACTCTGCCCCAGTGGCGCCTCATAAGTTGAATTGGTCGGATCATAAGCAATCTGCATACTATCACCCTTACCATTCTCAGCCATCTTGGTATCTACAATCGTTAGATTCATACCAGTAAATCTTACGCCAAACGCCGATTCGTCCGCATCGCGATCCGCATGAAAAATCCTTACCGCCGAGCCTTTACCTCTATCTAGTTTTATTCCCGTAAATGCCAGCTCTTCATCCCCGGACGCCGCATAAACCTCCCCATTCTCCATGATTACAAAACTCCCCGACGTTATATCATGTATACCACCCATATCAATCGCTAGCTTATTATCCACAAACACGAAAGTATCATCGTCTGCTTCTATTGAAAAAGACTCTTCTCCGCTCGCCAATACCGTAAACGGCACTGCAAATCCCATCGTAAACAAATGATTATGCCCATCTTCATTCACGACATCGCCATCACTAAACTTCGCATCATCTAGCGGATAAAACTCATCGTGTGCAAAAGAAAACGTGGCACCATCCGCCACGTACTCCATTTTTAATGCGCCAATATAACTCGCACTTTTGCCATCAACCGCCACAAACCATCTTGTTGTATCTCCCAACCCTCTATTTGGAGTCAAACTACCCGCAACGAAAACGGGTAGATAATCATCATTTAATTCATATCCCACCATTCCCCGCTCCATTTCCTTGTGATAGTACCCGCAATTTTCCCAACCAAACTGCCTCTGATACAATGCCTCACTCTGCGAAGTATCGTACATATCTACACAGGCATCCGATCTTTGGTCATAATACGATACTGGCATCAATACTTCTCGATCTTCCGAAACGCCCGCACTAGCCAAAATGGCCTCCGGCTCTTTAGTCACCGCCTCCTTCCCTATATCGGTAACCGTACTAGACAACCCCATGGATAAAAGCCCTAACACCGCCACAAAAGCCACTATCGCCATTACACCAAAAAACCAAGCCTTCCTATAACCCATTATCCGTGTTCGATTCTGCCTTTTTACTTGTTGCGTTTGCTTCATGTACCCTCTCACACAAGTATAAGCTTTTTTATTGCAAAAATCAAGCCTCAACTATTCCGCAACCGACTCCGCTGCTTCGGCCTCAGGTATTTTTATTTCACCCGTAATGCCTAAATGCTCATCCGACAAAACATCCGACCCAAATGGCTTTTCATAAGCATCAATCAATTCAATCTCTTTATTCAAATTCTTTAAGAAGTCTTCGATATCTTCCTTTGTCAAATTACCATCCTTAGCAAAAACATACTCCGTCTCCCCATCCTTTTCCTCATTTTCGTCTTCGATTTCCTCTTCATCCGGCAAAAACCCGGGTCTCGAACGATCAAGATAAATATCGCCAGAATTATGGTAAATCGCCAGTGCCACACCAGTAGTCGCCATCGCAATTATGACCGAAAGAACGCCCAAAATCACTAAGTTTTTACCGCCCCGTTCTATTTTCTTTTCAGATTTACTTAGTTTTCGCATTCAATGTCTCCTTTAATTTTCCCACCAATTCGACAAACTTCGTTAAAGAATTCCTCATCTCCTTCACGTCCTGCTCAACCTTCTTACGTTTTGTCCTTACTTCTTCTAATTTTTTATAAAAAGCTTCCGACTCATTCTTACAATCCATTGATACTAGTTCTTCCAACCTTTGCTGATATTCCACATAATCATTCGCAAATTTCATTTTATTACTAGCCATCGTGTTTTGATTCTCGATAAAACTCACCGACGACAAACTATTTTCCACCAAACGCACATTAAGCGGCGTAACATATTTATTGAGAATCAACTCATATTTACCGCCAAGATAAACCCGCGCCCTAGCATCACTTCGTTGCACTTTCTTCAAATCTTCCCGTATCACCGTGCAATTATCGGCAATCATCGCCTTCTGCTCTGCCGATATCGCAAACACCGACCCAGTCGCACATGTCAATAAACATAAAACACCACAGAAAACCAATAGACATCTTTTCAACATATTATTATTATACCAAAAAACGAAATAGAATTCACTTCTATTTCGTTTTACCTTTTTCACTACCAATGTTAACGTTTCAACATTACCGTAAAAGCTTCCGATGGGATATCAATTTTCCCAAACCGCTTCATCCGCGCCTTTCCTCGTTTCTGTTTCTCCAACAGTTTCGCCTTACGATCACGATCGCCAGTGTGTATCTTCACCGTTACGTCCTTACGATACGCCCCAATCGTCTCCCTCGCGATAATCCGCGCCCCAATCGCCGCCTGCAGTGCCACTTCATAGTTTTGTCGCGGTATTACTTCTTTCAACTTTTTCGTCACTTCTCGCCCAATCCCATCTGCTTCACTTCTATGCGACATCACCGACAGAGCGTCAATCCGGTGTCCACCTACTAAGAAATCCACCCGCACCAAATCCTCTGCCCGATACCCAGCCAGCTCATAGTTAAACGATGCATAACCCGAAGTCGCCGACTTTAATTGGTCGTAAAAATCTGTCAACAAATTCGCCATCGGCGCCTCAAAATCAATTACCGCCCTATCCTCAATGTACGATAAATTCGTTTGGTGTCCACGTTTTTCATTAATCAGATTTAGCACACTCCCAATCATCGACTTTGGCACAATAATCTCACCCTTTACCCACGGCTCACGAATCTCTCGTATCTCGCTCGCATCCGGCAAATCCGAAGCTGATTTGATTTCTCGCACCTCGCCATTATTCATTACTACTTCGTAATTCGTCGATGGATTCGTTACAATCAAATCCAAACCAAATTCTCGTTCCAATCTTTCCCGAATAATATCCATGTGAAGAAGTCCCAAAAACCCAATTCTTAGCCCAAATCCTAATATCGGCGAATTCTCCGGCTCGTATCTTAGCGCCGAATCCGACAATGATAGCTTCTCAATCGCCTCTTTCAACTCCTTATACTGGTCATTCGACACCGGAAAGAACCCCGCGTACACAAATGGCAATACGTCTTTATATCCCGGCATAGGTTCCAAAGCAGGACTTGCCGCAAGTGTAACCGTATCACCCACTCGCGCCTCGCGCGTTGTCTTTAAATTTGTTACAATATATCCAATCTCGCCCGCCGACAGCTTCTCTCGCGGACTCATCTTCGGCGTCAAGACTCCTACTTCAAGTGCTAGCCCTTTCGTTCCCGCCGCCATCATCAAAATCTCCGCGTTCTTCGAAATCTCACCCTCAAATATCCTCATATAAAGCACCACCCCTCGATAATCATCAAAATACGAATCAAATATCAATGCCCGAGTGGCAGAAGATTTAACACCATCTTTTCTCGGGCTGCGTTCTCGACCCCTGTCGCCACAGGGGTCGAGCCGCTCACCCTCGCCTTGCCAGGCTCCGGAGGCCCTTCGAAAAGAGGTGTCTAAATCTTCTGCCACCACCGCATCTAAAACTTTGTCAATGTTTAATCCAGTTTTTCCCGATACTTCAATAATGTCGCTCTGCTTGCATCCTAATAGATTGATAATCTGTTTTGATACAGTCGGCACATCCGCTGCCGGAAGATCCACCTTGTTAATCACTGGGATAATCGCAAGATCTTGTTCCAAAGCCAAATAAACATTCGCCAAAGTCTGCGCCTGTATTCCTTGCGTCGCATCCACCACCAACACCGCAATTTCTACCGCAGCCAGCGACCGCGACACCTCATACGAAAAATCCACATGTCCCGGCGTGTCAATCAGATTTAAGGTATACCCCTTCCATTGCATCGTCACTGGAGCTAGTTTAATCGTAATGCCCTTCTCGCGTTCAAGTTCCATCGAATCTAATAGTTGCGACTTCATCTCTCGCTTCGATACCGTTCCGGTTAATTCCATCATCCTATCCGCAATCGTCGACTTTCCGTGATCAATATGCGCAATAATACAAAAATTCCGTATCTTTTCCATGTCCTATATTATACAACAATCCCCCTATATTCGTTAATTACTCACCTATATATATTTGATGATTACACCGATAAAGTAAGCCAACGCCAATACTCCCACTATTATAGCCACTAACACCACGATATTATTATCAAACACGCTACTCTCATTTATAATAGCACCCTGTGTCTTCAGTGATGCTAGTTCATCGGAAGTATTATTATTTACATTATTCGAGTCCGCCGCGTAAGCCACCATCGTGCCATCAGAGTATTGCTCACCATTCCAAATTTCACCATTATCCTTGCTAGTATTCACAATCATATCTGGAATTGAATTGCTGTCACGACCAGTAGTCGTAGGTGTTGTTGTCGTGGTTGTTGTAGCCGTATTCGTCGTAGCAGTATTCATTGTAGACGTGCTCGTTGTAGCCGCCACAGTCGTCGTGGTTACGGTAGCGGGTTTCGTAGTTGTATCTACTACAGGCTTCGATTCTTCTGGCTCTTTGGCCGATTCTGTTACTGGCTTCGTAGTTGCAGTACTTGTAGCGGCCGTAGCAACCGTAGTTGCACTAGTTGGTTTTTTGGCTTCCTGCTCCACCGGCTTTACAGTCGTAGCTGCAGTTGAAGTCGTAGTAGTTGTCGTACTCGTCGGTTTTTTAGCAGTCTCAGTCACTGGTTTCGTAGTTGTAGTTGTAGTTGTCGTATTCGTCGACTTCTTAGCGGTTTCCGTTGCCGCCTTTGTGGTAGTAGTTGAAGTCGTATTTGTCGATTTCTTAGCCGTTTCCGTTGCCGCATTCGTATTAGTCTGTTTAGACGCGGTTGCAGGCATAGACGATTTCGTGGCGGCATCGGTCGACGATTTTGTAGTCGTTACTTCCGTTTTTATTTCTGCCGGCTTTTTCGATTCCGTTTTTTTCACATTCTTCTGCCCATTGAAGTTCGTCACCTTGTATACCGAATAATGTGTACTATCCGGCTTACCGTTAAACATCAAATACATCGTACCATCTGCCGCAAAGTCCAAGCTTTCCAATTCGCCAAACCCCGCCTCAATATAGAAAGCTTTCACAAAATTTCCCTTCGCATCAAACTGATAAATCACATTCGAGTTATTCCCAAAATACTTCCGACAATAATCCACATTCTGATTACCAGAATAATTACATCCACCCCATCCAATCCTGTAAATATAACCATTGTGATAACCCACGTCCTGGTTTACTAGTCTATGCCCAGCGTCAAAAGTAAACAATGTGTTAAATTTATTGTCTAAAACACGTCCAGAGGTTTTGCCTGAACCACTGGTTTGGATGTATCTGTCATTTTGTGCATCATAGGCAATTCCACTTCCGGAAACACCCTGAGTTACCTTATTTACAAATTTACCATTTGTTGCATTGAAAAAAAACTTTGTCGTACCATGAATCACTACAATCTGATTCTTTTTACTATTCCATGCAGCACCATTCCCATGGCCAATGTTATATTTCACCTTCCATGCCGGTTTGGAACTTGGATTCTTATAATCAGTCGCCACAATCCATCCAGCATTTTCCTTCGATGAATGTGCCTGAACTGCAATGAAGTACTTATCCGTCACCGCGAAACTCTGTGTCGAATTAACCGTTCCATCCACCTCGCTACCAGTGTAAACCAAAGATAAGTTAAGTTTTTGCATTTGGGCAGGATATACGCCTCCTAAATTATTATTTGCCGAAGCATTAACTTCACTATCGGCATTATATACCGCCGATAAGCCAGAAGCCACCATGCTCGCAACCAATGTTAAACTCAAAAAAATGCTCTTACTTAACTGTTTATAGTATTTAAGGCTATATTTCATTTCCATAACTCCTTTATATGTAACCTTATTTATAACCATAATTATATCACGAATTAGCCAGAAAGTCAATATAAACACAATCTTTTTCCTCCTAATCAAAAAACACCTCCCTAAAGAGGTGTTTTTCGCTCACTTTACTATTACACCCCAATCATCGACAGCGACAATTTTCCATGGTCAATCGCCACCAGTCGTACCTTCACCTTATCTCCAACTTTCAGCACTTCGTCCACTGACTTCAGTCGCTTACCTTCGCGAATCTGTGAGATATGCAGCATCCCGTCAATCCCTGGCAGAATATTCACAAACGCCCCAAAGTCCTTAATCGTCACTACCGTACCTTCGTAAATCTTCCCAACTTCCGGCTCTTCTACTAACGATTTAATCCAATCCAGCGCTTTCTTAATCTTCTCCGCATCGGTACCAGCCACTGTCACGAGGCCATCATCCTCGATATTCACTTCTGCGCCAGTCTCCGAGGTAATCTTGTTAATCATCTCACCGCCCTTGCCGATAATCGCACCAATCTTATCTGGATTTACCATCAATTTCTCAATTCTCGGCGCATATTCCGAAATCTCCGCTCGCGGCTTATCAATCACCGACATAATGTGATCCAAGATAAACATTCGTCCTTCATGCGACTGCTTCAAGGCCTTTTCCATAATCTCTACCGGCAATCCATGCACTTTCATATCCATCTGCAACGCCGTCACACCTTCCGTCGTACCAGTCACCTTGAAATCCATATCCCCAGCGAAATCTTCCGCATCCATCAAATCCGTTAACACATAAGCCTTATCAATATCTGAAGCTTCAATCGGTGTACCCTTCGGCACATCCACCATTAGCCCCATCGCCACCCCTGATACTGGTCGCTTAATCGGCACACCTGCATCCATCAATGCCATACAAGACGAGCAAGTCGCCGCCATTGAGGTCGACCCATTCTGCGACATAATTTCAGTCACGCTTCGAATTGCATACGGGAACTCCTCCTCGGACGGTAGCACTGGAATCAAAGCCCGTTCAGCCAAATACCCATGTCCAATTTCACGTCGTCCTGGCGAACCAATCCGACCCGGCTCCCCTACGGTATAAGACGGCGCATTATAATGATGCATATAACGTCGCTTCCCCTCTGTTACTTCCATCGTATCCACATCCTGCGCATACGACAAAGGTGCTAGCGTCACGATATTCATCGCCTGCGTCACCCCACGCGTAAACAGCGACGAACCATGCACCCGCGGCAAAATACCAACTTGCGACGACAACGGTCGCACTTCATTTAGCTTCCGCCCATCCGGACGCACGCCTTCTTCCACAATACCACGGCGCACTTCCTTATGCACCGCGAGCTCAAATGCCTGATCATATACATCGCGCAAATTCTCATCGTACCACGCCACCTTCTCATTATCGGTCTCGCCCTGCCCCTTAGAAAGTGCAAACTCATCATGCATCGCATATTTAATGTCATCCAAGATGTGTGCCCGTTCCATCACATTCCCCCGTACCTTTGAACCAAATTTACCAGCGGTCCACTCTTCAACTTCCTTCAAAATCGCCTCATCCGGCAACACCAATTCGTACTCCTGTTTAGTCGCATCTACCTGCTTCGAGAGCTCTCGTTGCAAATCCAGCGCTGGCTGCACCTTATCTACCGCCCAATGCATCGCCTCGATAATCATCTCTTCTGGCACTTCTTTCATACCGGCTTCTACCATCATAATCTTGCCATCTTTGCAAGCTACCACGAGGTCCATCGGCGATTTCTCTCGCTCTTCTGGCGACAAGAACCCCTTAAACTCACCCCCAATCCGTCCAATCCGAATCCCTGCCACTGGGCCGTCAAACGGCACCCCAGCATTCATCAACGCCGACGACGCTGCAATCATTGCCACGCAATCTGGTCGGAAAGACGGATCCATCGACAGTACCGTACATACTACCTGTACCTCTTGACGATACCCCTTCGGGAACAACGGACGAATCGGACGGTCAATCAAACGCCCGACGAGCACCGCTTCATCCGCCGGCTTCCCCTCACGCTTAATAAACCGCGACCCCGAAATCTTCCCCGCCGCGTACCATTTCTCTTCGTAGTCAATCGAAAGTGGGAAGAAATCCTGCACCACCGGCTTCGTTCCCACTACTACCGAACCCAACACCACAGTATCTCCATACCGCACCAACACCGACGAAGTCGTACGAAACCCTACCCGGTTCACTTCCAGTGACAATTCTCGCCCTAACCATTCGGTTGAAACCCTCACCGTTTTCTTGCCATTAGGGTTAATAATTTCCATAAAAATATTCCTTTCTCGGGAAAACATCAGATATCGTCAGCGAAATCACCAATAATACCCGCTTCGGACTCGCTCGCGCCAGCCCGTCGTTACGGGTGGCGCTTCGCTCCCCCGCTCCTCGTTAGTCGCGGAAGGTCCTCAGCAGGTATTATCTGGCGATTTCACTAATCATATCTGCCGTCTTCCCAAATATTAATTTACTGTTATTTATTATACCAAACCTTGCATTTTTCCGCAAAATGTGATATAATCAGTAAAAGCATTTCGTAACTAATGTAGCACCTTTAGAGAATAGGAGATATGGCATGATAAATATTGTTCACGCTAACATTCACCTCGATGACGACCGCAAAATCACCGCTATAGAGGTGAAGCTTAAATCCAAAAACGGCTTAAGCGGGCACCCGCTAATCGCGACAATTTCCGCCGCTTTTTTCCAGACGACACTGTTATACGATTCTGGCAATGCCTTGCAGATTGTTCCCAATCCAGAACGCAAGAACATCGTCAATATTATCGTAACACTAAAAGAAACGGAAAAATCACTGTCATTCAATGATGTTGCAAACTATTTGGATGCGCTTCAGAAAGCGCTTGACACAACATCAATCTTCTAAACAAAAACCCGCCTCACCGAGGCGGGTTTCTTCATTGCCAAATATTACTTCCTGAGCCCTAGTTTAGAAATGGTCTTCTTATATAGCTCAAAATCAGTTTCCTCCAGATACTTCAGCAACTTCTTGCGCTTACCCACCATCTGAATTAAACCTCTCTTGGCCATAAAGTCATGTTTGTTATTCTTGACATGCTCGGTCACTTCTTTGATCCGCTCAGTCAAGATCGAAACTTGCACTTCAGGAGAACCAACATCTGCCTTATTACGGGCAACCTTGGCAATAGCCTTGTCTTTATTCTCTTTTGTTATCATAATCCCATTATACCACACATCCCCCTTAGGGTCAACGTCCTAAGGGGGACACTATAAGACAATACGCTAATCTATTTCAACAGTATTATTCTTCTTTCTCACCAGGATACAACTATTCCGCATCCATATCATCTGATTCTACATCATCAATGGTATCATCAAACGCTTCTATCACTTCAACATACTGCGGTGCTGTTCGAATCACAAAATTCATCGGACTCTGCTCCACTACCTCACCGGTAATTACCACATGGTCACCATCCTCCGGATAATCGTCTTCATTAGCCCCTTCAATCACAAATACCGTACCAACAAACGAACCGTCCTCACTTTGTTGACCAATTGAATAATTGCTCATTGGATGTGATACTACCCCCTCTATCTTTATCACTCTACCCAACATTTCACCATTTTGAATTACCTTTGACTGCTCAAACATCATATCATAATCGCCATAATCAACCAGTACGTCAATATCCGAAAAGTCCATTTCGTTTACGCCTTCTTCAACCTGGCCAGCTCCAGCACCCCCATCAACCGCCCCGTTTCCCTTTCCCTTCATCAGCACAATTCCCACAATCACCGCAATTACCACAACCACGGCAACTGAAATACCGATAATTAAACTCTTATTTTGTTT
>CAMNPZ010000021.1 GCA_946548715.1 uncultured Candidatus Saccharibacteria bacterium | reverse complement strand
CTTCTGGTAATGCAACTATAGAATCAGGTATAGCAACAACTGCTGGTAATCCAGATGTATCTAACTGGGCTATGAAACTCACTATGACTCAGGATAGTGGTGATACTACAACTGACAATGCCTTTACGATTGATTCTGCTCCAAATGTAGCTCTTCCAAGTCAAGCAGAATCAGGAACAACACCAGCTCCATTTAGTAACTACCACGTAGTTCCGAATGAATACGTCAAGGTAGCTCATAAGAACTCTGGTACTGATATGACTGATACTACTGGTGGAGTTAAGCTTACTACTACCTATGCAGCATATATCTCTAAGACTCAACCGGCGGATACCTACTCTGGGCAAGTTATCTATACTCTTGTCCACCCATCATCTGCCGTAGCTGGTAAACTAAACGTAAACTTTGACGGTAATGGCTTGACCTTCCCGAATGGTAAATCTACTAACCTAGTAGCATATGAAGCAACGGAAGCCGAAACTACTAGTACCGTAACCAAGAAATCATATGCTAATGCCTACGATGAAGAAGGCGGATTCAATGGTTATGGAGTGCCAGCTGGCAATAAAGTTGTGACTATTGATGGAGCTGAAAGTATCCATATCGTAGTAACCTATGGTGCTCCACAAAACTACGGTGGTCCACCAAGTGATTTATATATCTTCGCCGGCAACCACCCAGATTATACTAACTCGAATAGCGCCAATGCTCTAGCGAGCTGCGGCTCTACAAGCTCGGTTAATGGCGCCTTCTCTTCTACTGGTTCAGGTGGTACGCAAGTAACAATGGAATGTGATATCGCAAGTGATTCGGTAACGTTCTATGACTATAGTGCAAATACTAATAATACTGCCTCCATGGGTTACTATGCCGTGATTACCGGTCAAGTCGCCATCACTTCTTATGAAAAGACCGCTACTTCTGGTACTTACCAAACTCCAACTACCAGAACTGATCAAGACGTCTTCCTAGGTTGGAGTACTAATCCAAATGCTAATGCTGACGCCGAAGAGCCACTCTATGTCAACGAAGCAGACTTTATCGCTAATGCACCATACCTTAACATAGACGGTACTGTGACTATGTACGCAGTATGGGGTAAGACCTTCAATGCAGTCTATGCTGATGCAAATAAGTCACAGCTATCTGGTCATTATAAAATGCAAGACGGTACAGAAGAACTATGTAAAGAAATCTACGTCGGTGCTACAGAAACCCTTATAGACGCAAGAGATAATACTACTTACATGGCAGGAAGATTAAAAGACGGTAAATGCTGGATGCTGGACAACCTCGCACTTGACCCAACAAACTCCACTACGGCGTCAAATATGAACGCATCCAATACTAATGCTACTCAGGAGGCCATTAATAACCTTCTAAATGGTGGTAGTAGTATTACTGGTTGGAGTAATATAGCAGTAGCTGACGTTGATAATGATTTCGCTGACTCGGCGAATTCATACGTTGGAGGCTACACGACACCACGTATTAATAACGCTAGCAGAGATACTCTCGTCACTTCCTACGGTCCAGCTTCCACTAACGGACAGGCTAAAGTAGGTATCTACTATAACTACTGTGCTGCATCTGCATCAACATACTGTTACGCAGACGATAGTGGTATAGATGTGCCAGATACTATCATTGACGCTCCGCAAGACATCTGTCCAGCTAACTGGAGAATGCCTACTGGCGGTGATACTGGTGAATACTACTCACTAGCTCAAAAATACGGTAGCGATACATCTATTACTAATAGCCTCCGATACAACCTGTCTACGCCTCTGTCTGGCTTCTATAGCAGTAGTTCTGCGGACTCTCAGGGTAGCGTCGGCCTCTGGTGGTCGTCTACTTACAACGGTAGAAGCTTTATGTATAATCTGTCCGTCCATCCGTCTAGCGAGTATTACCTCTACAGCAATCGCGCCGAAGGACAATCTATGAGATGCTTGATGGCTGATTAGCCTAGTGCTAGTGTCGCCGGATTGTTCTTTGCTCTGTGTTTCCCAACGTCATCTCCATGGAAGATTCGGAAGTGTTTATGTGTGCTATGGGTGGATTGTGTGATATAATAGAAAGTGGAATATTATAATTTGATGTTATTTGTTAACCCGCTGGTATAGAGAAAAATATCAGCAAAAACAATTAGAAAGGAAATTATGGAAATTGTGATTCCAATAATTGCCGCCGTAATCGGCCTTGCCGCTGGGGCGGGGGGGATTTTGGCGTATAATAAACGCAATGAAAACGGGGGGAAGGAAAAGGCTGATGATTTGGTACGGAAGGCGAAGCGTGAGGCGTCGGATATCGTACTGTCGGCGAAGAAAGAAGCAGCGCGGGTGACCGAGCAGAATCAAGCTGAAGAGAATGAGCGCCGCAAGGAGTGGCGACGGACGGAGAATCGTTTGAATGAACGTGAGACGACTTTGGATGCGAAGCTTGATCAGCTCGAAAAGAAAACAGAGAAGTTGACGCGTGAAGAGAAGGAGCTAGAGGACCTCAAGAATGAGGTGCGCGAGATTAGAACGAAGCAGCATGAGAAGCTAGAGAAGATTGCTGGGCTATCGAAATCGGATGCGCGCGAGAAGTTGATGAAGATGACGGAGAACGATATTAAGCAGGATTTGGCTGGTTTGATTGTGAAGGAACAGAAGGAAGTGAAGCACGATGTGGATGAGGCGGCGCAGGCGCTGCTACTTACTGCGATGGAGCGGATGTCGTCGGAGGTGACGGCGGACCGGACGGTGACGGCTTTGAAATTACCGGATGATGATTTGAAGGGGCGGATTATCGGTAAAGAGGGGCGAAATATTCAGGCTTTGCAGCGTGCGACTGGTGTGGATATTTTGGTAGATGATACGCCAGGAATGATTGTGCTATCGTCGTTTGACCCGATTCGGCGACAGGTGGCGCGGTATGCGCTTGAGCGACTGATGAAGGATGGGCGGATTAATCCGGCTTCGATTGAGGAAGCAGTGGCGCGGGCAGAGCGCGAGATTGAGAAGGAAGTGGTGCGAGCGGGTGAAGATGCGGCGCGCGAAGTAGGAGTAGTTGGAATTCCGCGGGAGATTTTACATCTATTAGGTGAGCTCAAATTCCGGACTTCGTATGGACAGAATGTGCTATTGCATTCGATTGAGATGGCGCACGTGGCGGGGATGATTGCGGAGGAAATTGGTGCGGATAAACGAATTGCGAAGACGGCGGCGCTATTGCATGATATGGGCAAGGCGGTGACGCACAAGATTGAGGGGAAGCATGCGGATATCGGTGCGGAGCTCGCTAAGAAATATGGCATGTCGGATGAGATTGTGCATGCGATTGCGGCACATCATGACGATATTGAGCCGACGACGCCTGAAGCGATAATTGTGAAGATTTGTGATGCGATGAGCGCGGCGCGGCCGGGGGCGCGAAATATCTCGGCGGAGAATTTTGCGGAGAGAATGCGGGATCTTGAAAATATTGCTACTTCGTTCCCAGGGATTGACAAGGCGTATGCAATATCGGCGGGACGTGAGATTCGAGTGATTGTGGAACCGAAACAAATTGATGATTTGTCGGCTTTGAAACTTGCGCGGGATATTGCGAATAAGATTGAGGCGACGATGTCGTATCCGGGGATTATCAAGGTCAATGTAATACGAGAAACTCGGGCAGTGGAATACGCTAAATAGGGATGTCGAGGATTTTGTGGCGGGATTTGGCGCCACTTACGATAATGATGCTGGTTTTGGCGACGTGGAAGTGTTTGGAGAGGAGCTTGATGAGGGCGGAGTTGGCTTCGCCGTCGTGGGCTTTGGCGCGTAAATAAACGGTGAGTTCGGTGGGGGAGGTGGAGAGGATTTTCTCCTGAGATGAGCCGGGTTTGACGGTGATGTTGTATTTCATATGAATATTATAGCATTTTTGGTGTTGACTTTTTGATGCAACGGGTGTATCATCGTTGTATAGATTTAACAACAGGAGGTTTATGAAATTTCACGAGCTATTTAAGCGGAAGCGAATGGAGATTGGGACGGTGCGGGAGTTTGCGAGAGAATCGGGGTTGGATTTGGCGTACGTGTCGCGGCTCGAGAATGGAGTAATACTGCCGCCGAAGGACGGGGAGAAATTGGCAAGGCTAGCTGATGCTCTTGGAATTGTCGAAGGTTCGGAGGAATGGCGGGAGTTTATGGATCTGGCGGCGATTGCAAAGAATGAATTGCCGGAGGATTTGCGGGATGACGAGAGAGTGGCGAAAGTGTTGCCGGCGTTTTATCGGGCGATGCGTGATAAAGCGATGGATGAGGAAGAACTGCAGAGGCTATTGGAATTGATTAAGGAATCTGGGGAGGAGGAATAGATATGAGATGTTTTGGTGAAGTTGATTTGGATTGCGCGGAGCAGATGGTGAATCTGTCTGATGAGGTTGATTGTTCAGGTGGGGCTGGTTTGAGTTATGCTGGACAGCTTCCGCGTCTGGGTAGGGATGAAATCGCAGTGAAAGCTGAGGAGTTGCTTGATGAGTGTTGGGATGGGTGCTTGCCGATTGATGTGGAGGCGATTTGTGATTATTTGGGGATTGCGATTGTGCCAGTGAAGGGGCTGCGCGAGGAGCTTGGGGTGGAGGCTTATACGGCGGTTGATTTTAAGACTATTTATGTGGATTGGGTAGAGTATGAGAGCGAGAGTGCGCGGTATAGGTTTAGTGTGGCGCATGAGTTGGGACATTATGTATTGCATCAGATGTATTATCCTTGTGAGGTAGGGAGTTTCGAGGAGTGGCGGTATTCGGCGTCCAATATGGATTACGTGGAGTATCAGGCGAATTATTTTGCGGGGAGTTTGCTTGCGCCAGAGATAGAATTGGTTGGAGCGTTGAATGTGAAGTTTGACGGGAGTTTTGCGCGGAATTGTTGGTGTTGGGGTCGTGATGAATTTCGGCGGGCGCTTGGTGATGTGCGAAAACTGTTTCGGATTTCGGAGCAGACGTTGGCGCGCAGGATGCGGGATTTGATGCCTGGAGCAGAGCAATTTGATGAAGTTGCGATGGGGCTGGGGAGGTAAGATGGTAATGGCGGTGCGGAAATGGTGGTCATAATGGCGGTATGTGGTGAGATGAATGCAATGGTGCGGGGGATTGATATAACCGTAATGAGGCTAAGGAGGTAAGATGACAACGAAGACGAGTAGAGCGAGGACGAAGGCGAAGTTGGAATTACTATGGCGAGACGGTCGGAGATGTGCTATTTGTGGGCGGAAGATTAAGGATTTGGATGATTTGACAATAGATCATATTGTGCCGCTGGCGAAGGGCGGAAAGAATGCGATGGAGAATTATCAACTGGCGCACAAGGCGTGTAACGAGGCGAAGGGGAGTATGTTGCCGAAGGAGCATATGAAGATTATAAAGTATAATCGGCGGCGAATTCTACTGATGAGGATTAAGAAGGGGATTGTGGTGTGGTGATGGGCGAGTGCGGAAATATAGGGCGGGCGTAAATAATAAACTATAAAAGGAGATTTACGATGGCTAAAAAGCAAAATGGAAAGGATGGTAATGACAGCGGAAATGTAGCAATTATTAATAACGAAGTGCTAAGAGATAAGATTTATACGATTCGTGGGAAGCAGGTGATGCTAGACTATGATTTGGCGGAGATTTATGGGTATACGACTAGTGCGTTTAATCAGCAGGTTTCAAGGAATATTGAAAAATTTGAGGGTGATGAATTTATGTTCCAGTTGACTAAGGATGAGCTGGAAAATGTCTTGATATCACAAAATGTGATATCAAGTTGGGGCGGTGCAAGAAAGCTACCGTTTGCATTTACCGAGCAGGGTGTATATATGTTAATGACGGTGCTGCGCGGTGAATTGGCAGTAAAACAGAGTCGGGCGCTGATTATGACTTTTAAGAAAATGAAGGATTATATCTTGGAAAGTCAGGATACGATTTCGTATCGGGAATTTTTGAAAATAATGTCGGTTACTACTGATAATGCCAAGACGATTATGGAGCTTCAGGACGAGATACGGAAGATGGATGGTGAAATTCGGGATAATTCAACCAAGATTAGCGAGATGGTGAAACGTTCGGAGATTCCGCCAGTTTTCTTGGATTATGATAAGCTGATTGAATCGAGAGAATTTTTGTCGTTTAATGAACAGCCGGCAAAAGCTGCCGAGACATTTATTGATATTTATAGGCGAGCGAAGAAGAGTATTGCGATAGTGGATAATTATATTAATATTCGAAGTCTACGACTATTGCAAGAGGTGCGGGCTGGGGTGAAGATAACGATTTTTAGTGACAATTTGGGACATTATTTACATCAAAGTGACTATGATGATTTTCGGCAAGAGTTTCCGGAGCTAGAAATTGACTTCGTAACGACTGACGGGAAAATTCATGATAGGTTTATACTGCTTGATTCCGGATTAAAGAATGAACGAATCTATCAATGCGGCGCTTCTTCTAAAGATGCCGGTCGAAAACTGATGTTGATTCATGAAATTGAAGACGGATTCGTGAAGGATGCGATGCGGGGTGTGGTGGAGAGGATGATTGGGAATAAGAAATTACAATTAGGATAATCGGAAGGTTGTTTCGGTGGATGATTTAGCGGCGCTGTTGCGAAAAAGAGAGCGTGAAGATAGTAATAGAAATTATTCTTCTGAACAAATGAAGGTTGTGTTGTCGGAGAGGCTAAAAACTTCCAGTACGCCGTGAGCGGAATACGAAAATAGATTATCGTGCAGCACATATTAAGGGGTATACAATTATTTATTATGTGGACGACGAGAAGATGGTTGTAAACATCAGAGCTGTTGTTAATTCTGCTAGGAATATTGATTCGTTGATGAAATAAAGACGTGGTGGAACAAATTGAAATAGAGGTCGAAAGAGGAAAGAGGTGAGTTGGTGACGAATTGTCACCAACTGGAAATGTTGACTACTAATGAAAGAATATAAGATGGATTTAATGGCTACGGAGTCTATAAACTTAGCATAAGGTATGGATAGGGGGTTGTATTTTGAGGTGGGGTGTGATAGATATAGGGTGGGTTGGCTTTGGGGTTTAATGGGGTCGGTGGACGGCAGGAGTTGCCATAGCAATTCGTGCGGGTGTGGAGCTTCAGTAAACCGCTATTCCAGATATGCCAAAAGCTCGGAAAGGAGGCAGATGGGCATAAGGTTTTCGCTATGGCGGATTCAGATAACCGTAAAGCTCTCGGTACGGCGAGGAAGCCGAAGAAAAAAATTAGATTGCTAAAATAGCAATCTAATCCATACTCATAGGTGTAGTTTCTGGAGCTGCACCTTATATTTTTATTCTAGCTTTCATGACGATGCTCGCCAGGAAGCCGAAGAAAAACTCAAATTGCTAAAATAGCGATTTGAACCCAACCATGAGCACAGTTTTTAGCGCCGTGCTCTTGTTTGTTATTCTAATGGCTAAAACGGGATTTGTCAAGAGGTTTGCGAGATGAAGTTGGGCGATATGTGGGTGACGTGATGAACTATGACTATATGAATTTGATGTGATATAATGGAGATGGAACCTACAATTTATAATTAAAGCATTTTAATACTGCGTTTTTACAGAAGATAAAATGTAGCTCGTAATTATCGGCTATGGTTTTCTGTAGAAATGCAGTAGATTGTAGGTTCCAACCGGTAGATTGCGGGCTACATTTCGTTTAGTGGCTTGCGACTACCAGAAACTATAAACCATAAGTAATTGGAACCTACATTATGAGCAGCCTTATTGAACTACTTCCGAAAGTAGTAAGTGAAGGGCGCAAAGAAGCCAATCGTATTCTCGATGGGCTATCTAATGCGTCGCGAATAACACTACAAACTAATGAGCTGGTACAGCCGAATAAAAACCGCAAACAGAAAAACTTGGGGTCGGCGGTGCTGGGGGCGGCGGGATACGATGTGAGCCCGGCTTGGACGAATCGCCTGGTATACGGTGATAACTTATTAGTGATGCAGGCACTACTTGCGGGTGACCCGGCTACAGGGTTGCCGAGTATGCGGGGGAAAATAGACTTAATATATATTGATCCGCCGTATGATAGCAAGGCGGATTACCGAACGAAGATTGAACTACCTGGAGCTACGATTGATAGTAAACCGACTGTGCTAGAGCAATTTGCATACGCGGATACTTGGAGTACAACGATAGATGGTGAAGAAATCAAAGGGACGATTGCGTATCTGAAATACATGTATCCGAGGCTGGTGTTGATGAAAGAACTTTTGAGTGAGAGAGGGAACATGTTTGTTCATCTAGATGGACATGTCGGTCACTATGTAAAAATAATTATGGATGATATTTTTGGAAAAGAGAATTTTCATAATGAGCTAATATGGCGTTACGGGAAAATGAGTAATGCTCAAAAAAAGTTTCCACAAAATCATGATAATATATTTTTTTATTCTAAAAGTAACGACTATGTTTTTAATCCAGTAAAGAGTGCGGAAAGCGAATATAAAAATAGATTCATCCGTTTCGTTGAAGACAATAAGGTAAGATTTGGAGCAGTAAAAACTAAAACCGATAACTTAATAAGACTGAGGATTAAGCAAAAAGAAAAAGAATTAGGACGACCGTTGCTAGATGATGATGTTTTATTCGATTTTAATAAAGAATATAAGAATCAGGATGACGTTTTTTACGATATTTCTATCATTAAGGGAAATGCGGCTGAGTTTATCGATTATGGGACTCAAAAGCCGGAAAAACTATTGGAGCGTATACTGGAGGCTGGGTCTAATGAAGGTTCGGTCGTGGCGGACTTCTTTGGCGGGTCAGGAACGACGGCGGTGGTGGCGGAGAAGCTGGGGCGAAAATGGATTACTTCGGATATTGGTAAGCCGGCGACGATGATTATGCGGAAACGATTCATTGATAATGATGCGAAAGAGTTTTTCTACCAATCAATCGGTGATTATCAGCGTGAACAAATGAAGACGAATTTTGGTACGAAGTTTAGAATTTATGAGCTAAATCAAATCGTACTTAATCTATATGGTGCGATACCGTTTCGAGACGAAGAAAACCCGAGTCATAATCTTGGGCGGATTAAAAACACGAAACGCTTAATCTATGTCGTGTCGCCATCCGAATTGGTCTCGCCAAATACGATTAGTCGAGCGCTCGACGAAATGAATACCTTCCAGGGCGGATGGAATAAGGTGACGGTGTTGGGATGGAATTTCAAAAGTGATATCGGGGCGTATTTAGACACGATGCGGGAGTATAAAGATGGCACATTAACGGTAGAAATTATTCCAGCGGATTTGTTAGACCAATTGAAGAGCAAGGCATCGTATAAGAAACTAAGTGGTCAAGTGGCGGTGGATGCAAATGGGACCGTAAAGACGCCGGTAAGATTTTCGTCTTTGCAGTATCTGACTTTGAAAGACCCGATTATTAAAGACGGACAGATTACGATTGAATTGGATAATTATGTGATACTATCGGCGGATGCTTTGCCGCTCGATGCGAAGAATAAGGAAAAGATGAATGAAGTGATCGCTAGGGACCCGTTAGCACTAATTGAATACTGGTCAGTAGATCCGAATTACGATGGAAATTTCTTCCATAGCACTTGGCAAGACTATCGGAACAATACAGAAAACGATGATGACGCATTACATGTAATTAATAAAGTAACTTTGCCGCTTGGCGAGACGGGATATGTGGCTGTGAGGGCGGTAGATGTGTTTGGATTGGAAAGCGAAGTGATTATGGAGGTTTCAAATGAGTAACAATATAGCACCACTAGAATTTGCGAAAATTGTGACGGAGCGTGCGAATGCGGCGTGGGAAGATGGAAGTTTTATGGACAGCGTAACGCCGACGACGCGGAGTTTGCTAACTTATTGGTTTGACGAGGCGTATGCGGATATGCGGGAAGTGAACTTTCATATTGGGCAGCGGCAGGCGATACTCAACATCATATATATACACGAAGTTTTGAAGAAAGAGAAGATTGGAGATGTATATGTGGATTTGGCGCCGAATTTACTATTGGCTAAAGGTTTTGGAATTGAACAACTTCACGAAGATATTTACAGCATACCGAAGTACTGTGTGAAGATGGCGACTGGAACGGGGAAGACTTGGGTGTTTGAGGCGCTGATAATTTGGCAGTATTTAAATGCTAAGCATGAGGAAGTAGGAAACTTTACTAAGAATTTCTTGATTATTGCGCCGGGGATAATTGTATATGAGAGGTTGCTTGATGCGTTTCTGGGCAAAAGCCGTGAAGATGGCGAGGGGCGAGACTTTGAGACTTGCGATATTAAGACGCAGGAAGATTTGTTTTTGCCGGAAGAGTATAGAAGTGAGTTTTATGGGTTTTTGCAAAGTAGTGTGGCGGCGAAAAAAGAGATTGGGAGTAAGGTGACTGGGAATGGATTGATTGCGATTACAAATCAACATCTATTGATGGGGGCGGAAGAACAAGTCGAAGACGAGCCTGGAATAGAAGATGGATGGAGACTGCCGGTGTCGCCTGGTGTGGCGGCAGGAAATAGTCTAGACTCTTTGGACAATTCACTAAATGGAAAGAAAGAATTGGAATTCTTGCATCGGTTGCCGGATCTTATGATGATTAATGATGAGGCGCACCATATTCATGATAATGTGAAGGGTGGTGAGAAGGACGAGGTAGAATGGCAGAAGGCGCTCCGCTATATTGCGGTGGGTAAAGGTAAGCGAGCGATACAGGTGGATTTTTCGGCGACACCATATAATCAGAAGGGTAAGAATAAGATTTATTTCCCACATATTATAGTGGATTTTGAGTTGAAGGAGGCAATCCGAAGGGGGCTTGTGAAGATGCTGTGGCTGTCGGAAAGGAAAGAGCTGGCGGTAGAGGCGCTGGATTTTAGGGCGGAAAGAAATGCGGCTGGTGAAGTGGTTGGACTGTCGGAAGGACAGAGGCAGATGATACGAGCTGGTCTCGCAAAGCTAAAGCTGCTAGAAGATGAGTTCGCTAAAGTAGATGAGACTAAAAAACCGAAGATGCTGATTATGTGCGAAGATACGAGTGTAGTGCCGCTAGTATCGAATTTCTTGTATTTAGAAGGGCTAGACCAGGATGACTATCTAGAGATTCATAGCAACAAGAAGGGTGAAGTCGGCGAAAAAGAATGGGAAGAAATTCGGCATAAGTTATTCTCGTTGGATAAGCATACAAAACCGCGCGTGGTGATTTCGGTGCTGATGCTGAGGGAAGGATTTGACGTAAATAACGTGTGCGTGATTGTGCCGCTAAGGAGTACTCAGTCGGGAATTTTGCTAGAACAGACGATAGGACGAGGGCTTCGATTAATGTGGAGAGGAAATCCAGAGATAGATGAGTTGAAGGCAGAAAACCGGCGGGCGATGCAGGAACATAGAGCGGCAGAGAACTACTTTGATGTGTTATCAATTGTGGAGCACCCAGCGTTTAGGGCGTTTTATGATGACTTGATTAGTGAAGGCTTGATGGGGGAAGAAGGCGATACCAATAATGAACCAGTGGTGAAGGGTGATTTGGAGACAGTAGGGCTGAAAGAGAACTACGAAGAATATGATTTTAGATTACCATTAGTAATAGATGAAGCTGCAAAGCAGATGAAAAAAATAAAGATTAATATCGAGAAGCTGGAGCCTTTCCGAGTACCGTATGAATCACTAATCAGAATGATACCGGACCGCGAGACTTGGATTGATAAAAACGTGGAGAACGGAGTGAATGCTGGGTTTTACGAAGTGACGACTGGTGTATTTCGCTCGTCTTCGTACAATGACTATATTGGAAGGTTGACTAACCATATTGTAGAAAAGCTGAATGCGCCTTTAGACAAATTAGGGCGGAACAAAAATGCGGGTGGATATCCTGGGCTAATGGTAGATAATGTAGAAATCGCTGGGGCGATTGATAAATATATACGACATAGATTGTTTGGACAGGAAGTAAATCCAGCGGAGGGGAAGAATTGGAAGGTATTA
>CAMNPZ010000020.1 GCA_946548715.1 uncultured Candidatus Saccharibacteria bacterium | reverse complement strand
TATCTAGAGTAATACTGCTATTTGTGGTAATGCTAGCAGAAGCAGCGGAAGCTGAAGGAATAGAGAGATTGGATGAGAGCAGAAAGGAGGCTATTGGTAGCACAAGCAACGTAAGAAATGAATTAGTTTTTCTTTTCATGTATAGCACACCTTTTTATTAATCTATGTAATGACCTTATGTCTAGGTTTATTATATTGTGCTTATGACTAAAAGTCAAGAGTTTTCAATTAAGAAAGCTGTGATTGCTAGAATTTGGAGAAGATTTTTTTGATGAAGCCGAAGGGATTGCCGGAGGCGGAGCTAGTGCCGGAAGATTTCTTGCCTGGTTTCTTGGATTTTTTGCCTTGGGGGGCAATAGGCTCGCCAGATTCGGCGGCGATGAGAGCGAGGCCGACGGCGACGGCGAATTCGGGCTTCGCGACTGATTCGGCGACACCACCGAGGGCGACTGGAATGCCGATTTTGACGGAAGCTTCGAGAGCTTGTTTCGCGAAGAGGTCAATATCACGCATTTTGGCGCCACCACCGGTTAGGATGATGCCCTCCGGGAGGCGTTGATCATATTTGGCGGATTTGAGTTTCTTGCGAACTTCGGCAAAGGTATCTTCGAGGCGGGCTTTCACGACGGCTTCGACTTCTTTGCGTTCGAAGTTGCGTTCTTTACCGTCTTTGTTAAGCTTGATGACGGGATTCTTATCAGTGCCGAAGACACCCGTGATGAAGCGGGTCTTGATTTCCTCGGCAAGGTCAGGGTCGATGGCAAGAACGATGGCAAGGTCGTTTGTGATATTGTTGGAGCCAGCCGGAACAACGCCGACATACTGAAGATCGCCCTCTTCGTAAATAGCGATGCCAGTAGTAGTGGCACCCATATCAATCACAGCGACGCCGTTTTCTTTCTGTTTTTCGGTGAGGACGGCGCGGGCGGCGGCGACTGGGCTAGGAATCAGCCTCTCAGCTTCAACGTCGGCCGTAATGGTGGCTTTCTTCAAATTGTCGTAATTCGGAGTAAGAGCGGAAATCACATTAGCGCGCATTTCAAGGCGAGCACCGGACATACCGAGGGGATCCTTGATGCCACCTTGGCCATCGAGAGCGTATTCTAGTGGAATGACTTCGAGTACGCTGCGGTTAGCTGGAATGCGGCCAGAAACGGCGACTTCTTCGACGCGGTCCAAGTCCTGGTCGTCGATTTCGTGTTCTACAGTGCCGACGGCAATCATACCTTCGGTGTGGGTAGAAATCACCGTAGAACCATTGATAGAAACATAAGCGCTGCGTACGTCGTAGCCGCCCATGCGTTCGGCGTCGCCGAGCATTTTGTCAATACTGCTCGCTGGGCCGGCAAGATTAGCGGGAATGCCTTTGCGCATACCGGCGGATTTGCCTTCGTTGTAACCGACGATGGCGACTTCGCCGTTCTTCCCTACGCTTGCGATGACGGCACGGACGTTCTCGGTGCCGACGTCGAGGCCTGTTACGAAACGCTTATCATTATCCATGGTTTTATTATACATGTTTAATCCGGTAATGTCAAAACTTCATAACCGTCTTTCGTGACGAGGACGGTGTGCTCGCAGTGACAGCCGATGGAGCCATCTTTCATCTTGACGGTCCAGTTGCTGGATTTGTCGACGTAATTGGCAGGCTTACCGAGACAGGACATGGGTTCAATACAAATAGTATCGCCTTCGACAAGTTTGTAACCGCGACCTTTTTTGCCGTAGTTCGGGACTTCGGGGGCTTCGTGCATGGATTTGCCGATGCCGTGACCGATGTAGTTCTCAATTACGCCGAGGTGACCTTTGCGAAGCACTTGCTCAACAGCGTGGCCGATGTCGCCGATGTGAGCGCCGGGCCGAACCTGTTCGATGCCCTCCCACATAGAGGACTCAGTGACATCAATCATTTTCTTGACGGCGGGGTTGCCCTTGCCGCCGACTAGCATGGTGAAGGCAGAATCGGTGAAGTAGCCTTTGTAATACAGGTCGAGGTCGAAAGAAACTTTGTCGCCAACTTCGAGTGGTTCATCGCTCGGAGCACCATGGACCAATTCGTCGTTCACTGAAATACAAATAGCGCCTGGAAATGGATAGTCAAGCATGTCGTAGGCGACTTTACAACCGCGTTTCTCGATTTCGGCGCGGACCCAGGCGTCGATTTGCTTGCCGGTCATGCCGGGCTGGACATACTCGCGGAGGTCACGAAAAAGCTGCGCGTGGATTTTGCCACATTCGCGCATGGCGGCGATTTTCTGGTCGACTTCGGCGCGCGTGGCGGTCTCGATGTTAATAATTCCCTTCTTATTCGCCATAGCTTTTCTCGATTTCTCCACCGTTGACGTCCTGCTCTTGCTCGGTAGCGTCAGGATTCATGCGCCTGACGACTTCGACGAGGCGAGCAGTGACATCTTCGATTTTACCAACACCATCGACGCGTTCAATCGGAATCTGCTTAGCTTCGAGCAGTGGTAAAATCCCACCAATATTCTGCTCAAATACTTCAAAACGACGGTCAATGCTGGAGCGTTCTTTGTCATCATCCCTGCCGCGAAGAGACAGGCGCTGGTAGAGCTCTTCCTTCGGAACTTCTAGGATAATCGCACCGTCGATTTTGTCTGACATCGCCGACATCATATATTCGGCCTGATAGACGTCGCGCGGGTAGCCATCCAGTATTACATCAAAACCTTCGTCTTCGGCTTTGCTGATTTGCTTGTCCATCAACTTAATAACGTCGTCGTCTGGGATGAGGCCGCCTTGGTTGATGATGTCCTCATAACCGCCAGATTGACGAATCGCCTCGCCGACTGATAGCCAACGCCAGCCGAATAGTTCTGATAGGGCTTTGCCCTGAGTGCCTTTGCCTGAACCCGCCAGGCCGAATAATATAATCATTTAGTCTCCTTTAGGTAAATTATATCACAGATATGCGAATGAGTAATCCTAACTCTTGTTCGCGATGACTTCACGCCATGTTATTTTTTACAACATTTCGCTCAATCCTCGTCTCGATCAAGTTATCAGACTTGCTTCGCAAATCTGTAACTTTACTTGCCTCGGATGAGGAAAAGTTGTAAAAAATAACTGGGTTCGTCATATGCTCGCTCAAGTTAGGATTACTCATTCGCATACTACATAAAATCTCCCGGGGTGGGAGATTTGTGATTATTTGAGTCCGAGCTTGATGCGTTCGGTCTTCTCTGCCTTGCGGGCTTCGCGGATGATTGCTTTCATGCGGCGCTCGCGCTTAGACATCGGCTTCGAAAAACGCATTTGAGACTTCTTCAGGGGCATAAGGCCACTCTGGAGGACTTTGCGGTTGAAGCGACGGATGATGTTCTCGTTCGCCTCACCTTGATCTTTTCTTGTAACTTTGATTGCCATATTGGAGTAATTATAGCACAGATGGGGGAGGAGTGCAAGAGCAGAACTCAAATCATACGGCGCATCCTGCGGGAGTGTCTTAACGATGACCTGATACTTCGCTTTCATGCTAGATACGGTAGCACGTTCAAGGAGATTTTACAACCCCCGCAAAGGTCCGACGAACGAGGTGATAACCCTAAGTACCGGCCGATACCGTACACCTAATACTGAAGCCGCGGTACATAGTGTTGGCACTGGTACCTGGGTACATGGTAGAACTATACAGGCTCAGGAGGTAGCTATAGTTGGCATCTTCCGCAGTAGACGACCAATAGCTGCCGTTACTACCTCTATCACTCGCCGACGACGTAGTGAAGTAGCCGGAGTAGAGGAAGTTGTTAGGATAGGCTCTTAGTTTATTAGAAGCATCTGCTCCTTCTGGCGTACCATTGTAATATGAATGTGTTTGCGAGCCATAATTAGCTGGTTTTGCTCCAATTAGAGCTTCCGAGAAAGCTAGGAATTCATTGTTAGCTGTATTTTGATTGTCACCACCCTTAGGTAGATGCCAACCTGATGGACATAGTGAAGTATTAGTTATACTGCTATTATTAGTACTGTTAAAGGTAAGGTCTGCTATAGCTGCGTGCCAAGTGTAGTAGTTGCCATAGCTATACATACCTACAGTTGTATTATCTTTGGCGAATGTGTTACTAGTTGGATTCTGCGGTCTATCATTAGCATTAGCTGGAGTATTAAGACTGTTATAGCGTGGCATGCGGCAGCCTGGGTTATCGGACGTACCAATGTTTACCGTAGCATCACCGCTTTGGTTACCACTGTAGTATAGGCTATTAGCGATAATAGAATAGGAGAAGTTAGTAGATTCGGCATTAGCAAGGCCAGAGAAGTTGCCGTAAGTAGTAGATTCACCGTAGCCTTGAGCGAGGGAGCCATCGGAGTTATGGGCTGCGGTATTATCTAGGCGTAAGTTCTCAATCATCCAGCATTTACCGTCGGCGAGCTTAGCGATAGCGTAAGTTTGGTTATCACGTTGGTCGGTGAGGGCGGAGACGGAGTTTAGGGTCTTGGTAGTGCTGGGGGTGGCAGCGGTGAGACGATTACAGACGGTAGAAACGGTGGTGGAGTCCTGAATACTGCCTTCGGATTTGACCCAGATGGCGTAGAGAGAGAGGCCGTTTGCGGTGGTGCCGGTGGGAGCGGTGATGGTTTCTTGTGGGCCGTAGAGGTTGCCTGAGTAGTCGTAGGTATCGCTCCAGCCGGCGAAGCCGTAGCCCTGTTTACTGAAGTTGGAAGCTAGTAGAGTAACGGTGGAGCCATCAGCAATATTCTCATCACTATCGTCTTTTTCTTGCATACCCATGGTGCCCTCGGTAGTAGTGAGGGAGTTGACGTTGTAGCAGATTTTACCAGGATTACAATCTACGGGGCCGAGGGTAGGTTCGGGGTTGGCTACAGCATAGAAGTTGACTGTGTTAGTATAGGTACCGGAGGCTTGAGTGGAGGAAGCTTTGGCGCCGATTTTGAATTTGACGGAGCCGGAGTTAGTGAAAGAGTCTGTGCTAGTAAGGATAATGCCTGTAGCACCACTATCGTCGTTATCCAACGGGAGACCATCGTAGCCAGTATTAGTATTGCCTTGGCTGCCACTAATCCAGGTGGAGCCGTCGTCGGTGGAGTAGGAGTAGCCCCAGTAATTGTCTGGGAAGGAGCTAAGCGTAGCGGCGTTAGATGAGAGGTTGGTGAAGATACTGCCAGTAGGGCTGGTAAGATTTGTATTAGTAGAGCTAGTACCAGCTGTTGCCGACATATAGTAACCATAGCCAGCGTTGGTGGAGACAGTGGCAGTGATGACGTTGCTATCACTACTATTGCCAGGCGTAAGATTGTCGATGATAAGGTCATTTGATGAAAGATTAATTGAAATTGAGGGGTTGATGGTGAATTCTACGTCTACGGAGTTTTGGTAAGTGAGAGCAGAAACGACGCTAGTTGGCAATAAAAATAGTAGCGACGGAAAGATAATTAACGCTACTTTAAAAAACGATTTGTTTGTATGTATGACTTGCATTTTGACCCTTTTCTAAATAAGTTATTTTTGCATTTATAATGCGTGGCGGATCCGACGAGACTCGAACTCGCGACCTCTGCCGTGACAGGGCAGCGCTCTAACCAACTGAGCTACGAATCCACTTGTTTACATTATATCGTATTATATGCGGAAAATCAAGTATTAATTACATGCCAGGGATTTTGAAGGCACCTGGGTCGGAAGCTTGAGGATGATAGACCTGGTCTTGCATGGCCGGTTGAGAGCCTAATGGCGTAGTTGGTGCGCCAGCAACAGGGAGCGCGGTATCTGGGCTGGTGGAGTCTTCGGAGAGACCGATGGGTGGGGCAGGTGGAGGTGGCAAAATATCGGTGCCTGGGTCAGGCATAAAATTCATTTCGGGGACGCCGTTAATTTCGGGGTTGGATGGCACAGCGGGGGCACTCGCCATGGCGGGATTATCTTCCGGGTCGGGCTGAGACATAATTGGGGTAGCTGGTTCGGCTGGCATGTTATTAACAGAGTCAAGTGCATCTTGGAGCATTTGGCCATATTTAGCGGAATCGCCTTCGGGGACAGCCAATGTGTCTGGTGTAGTGGGCTCAGAAATAGGTGTTTCGACGGTAGGCAATTCTGGTGATGATTGCTCGTTGTCGGAAGGAGACGCTTCGTTAGTGGCAACTTCAGGAATGCTTTCAACACCTTCAATGCTTCCAGAAGAAGAACCACTATCAATCTTGAGAGCAGCGCTGGTGTCATCAGGAACAGTTTCGGCACTAGCTTGTGCTAGGCTTTGTTCGGCAGCCTTCAGGTCGTCTAGCAGAGTATGTTCTTTTTTGGTGACTTCGGCATCGACTTCTTCTGTTTGGCTGGCCGACGAATCAGAGTCGGTGGAGTCGTGCTTCCCTCTTGTCTCATAATCGTGTTCGATGTCGAGTTTGGTGGGGTCTTCTTCGGCAGCATTGTTAGATGCGGCGTTACGCGATATCGAGCCGAATCCGATTAATTCGTTGTCAATATCGGGAGTGATATTCTTGGAGACGAGTTGTTGGTTTGCACCAGATTCCATTAGTTTGGAGCACAGGCGCATCGTGGCTGGAGTGGTCTTGGCGTTAGCAAAACGGTTAGTAGCGGCAACTATACCAGTAAGATAGGCAGTGGCCTCGTCTTTCGCAATGGGATCCTCGCCACCAAAGTTGTAGAGTAAAGTAGCGAGCATTTCGGATACCGAGCTGGCAGATTTGTCACTCCACTCGATTTCACCGAATTTGCCCGGGTTGCCAGTAGTAGCGTTGATGATAACTGCATCGTGCATAATGCGGCCGTGTTCACGCAGGGCGGCGTCGAGGTCGATGCCGTTCGCTACATCGAGCGCAATGACGAGGTCAACATTGTAATCGCCATAGGAGAACTCTAGATCTTCCTGAGATAGGCGATGCCTGTAAGGAGTGATATACACCTTGACGTAGTCGCCATCGAGTTTGTAACGGAGATGGTCGGCTTTTTCTTTATTAATGGCGATGACGAAATCTTGCAAAGTGTCAGCAGAGGTTTCGAATGTTTCCTCTGGTTTCAGAAACTCTAATGCGTTAGGAGTAGCGCCGGAGTAAATCGCCGTAGCACGCTTGCCGATGCGATCAAGATATAGTGAGAGACCGATGGCGGCTGAAAGTTCGTCAACCGAAGGGTCGCTTGATAAAGCAATCAGAACATTTTTGGATTCGTTAATCTTGATGGCAACTTCGGTGTAGGTTTCGGAGCTAGCCGCCGGAATAACTGGCATTGTGTTACCACCTTCTGGAAGAGGCGCCATGGGTAAATCCGTCGCTGAAGCTGATTCGGTAACTGGCGTAGGTGTCGGCGCAACATAGGCCGGACTAGAAGTGATTGGGTCGGCTGGAGCAGGAGTGATAGGCATCGAATCAACTGGAGTATCATTGGTTGGTACGGTAGGGGTTGACATAGGAACAGCCGCGTCAATAGGCGACACATCCACTGGCGAGGTACTGGTAGGAGCTGTGGTAGCCCAAGTCTGGCTATCATCCTGAACTGGCGTAGTAGATGTTGGTGTGGTTGGTGTTACAAATGTGTCGTCTTGTGGCATTTTTACCTTTCTAATACTAGATTATCATAAGCGGGATTTTTTTGCAACTGGCATTGTGCGACAAAGCTCCCTTCGCACTCTTTACTTTTTTTATGATATGAGGTATAATAAGCAAAAGTCATTAATTTTTAATCTAAATAGGAAGAAAATGCCAATTATAAAATCTGCCAAGAAGGCGGCGAGGCAAGCTGATAAGCGAACCGCGCACAACCAAGAAATTAAGAAAGACATCAAGGCTGCTTTGAAGGCTTTTAAGGCTAACCCTTCGAAGGAAACTTTGGCGAAGGCCCAGTCTGAGTATGACAAGGCTGTGAAGAAAGATTTATTGAAGAAAAACACAGCTTCTCGTCGTAAGGCGAAGCTACACGCGTTTGCCAAGGAAGCTAAAGTCAAATTAGCTTAGTCTAAGAAGGCACACTTCGATAAGAAGCCATGGGTCTATGGAAGTAGATTTCATTTGTAAGTCAAGTTTGGAGAGCTCTTTCAGAGTTCTCTTTTCTTTGGTTCCCTGGTTTTGGCTGTAGTCTTTGATAGCCTGGGAGGCAAGGAGCCCAAAAAACATGATGGGGTCTTGGTTTGGTTTGATTTGTTCTAGCATGGTGATGGCGCGTTTGCCGTCACGTTTGGCGGTTCGGTAGATATCAAAAACAAGTTTAGTGTTGGGATTGGGAGGGAGGTTGAATTCTTTGATTTCGACTTTTTTGTTGGCCTTGAGTGCTTTGTAGAGGGCGGAGCGTTTATCGAGTTTGAGCTCCTGGAGAATAATATTGTGGGGGGTGTCGAGATAATCCGTGATGCGGTCGGAGACTTGCTTGTTGGCGAGGGAGTCGCGGATGAGAATATGGCGTTGGTCGGTAAAAAGCGAGACTCCCTTGAAAATGTTGGGGAGATCGCTAGCGGTGAGGTCGGCGCCTTCGATGGTCTCGTGGTCTTCGCCGAGGAGTTTGGTGATTTCCTGCCCGGCTTTGACGCGGTCGTCGCCTGCAAAAATTCTAATCATGGGCAAGCTCCTTTGTTTGACAATGAGGGCAAATATGCGTGCCGCGACCGGCGACTTTGATTTTCTGGATGGTGGCGCCGCAACGTGGACAGGGTTGGCCTTGCCTGTGGAAAACCTGTGCAAAAAGTTCGAGATAGTCGCCTTTGGTGCCGTCGGCTTTGACGTAAGTGGCCATAGTGGAACCGCCGGAGGCGATGGATTTGTCCATGACGTCGCAGGCGGATTGGAGGAGTTTGGCGGTTTCCTCTCGCGTGAGGGTACCGGATCTCCGCTCGGGGTGGATGCCAGACGCAAAGAGGGCCTCGTCGGCATAGATGTTGCCGAGGCCGGTGATGATGGTCTGGTCGAGGATGGTGGCTTTGATTAATGAGTTCTTGTGACGTTGCAACTTGTCGTAGAGTTCGTCTGGCGACATCGCCCAAGGTTCTTTGGCGAGTTTCTGGATGAAGGGGTCCCGTTCGACTGCGACGGTGGGGAGAGTTTTGATGAAGCCGAATTTGCGCTGGTCGTTGAAGTAGAGAGTGCCGGTATCGAAATGGAGGATGACGCGGGTTTGTTTGTTCGGAAGATTTGCTGTGAAATTGTCGCTGGGGTGGCCGGCGGCGAAGCGATTCCCTGATGTTACTGGACTGTCGTGGTCGGTCGGATGGTTGTGGTCATAGATAAGCTGGCCGGTCATGCGAAGGTGAATCATGAGAGAATGTTTGGTGTCTAGGTCGATGACGAGAGCCTTGCCGAAACGGCGGATATCCTCCACGGTGCCCTGCGCCGGTTCGCCGATGAAAGATTTGGCACACAAAATATCAGTCCCAGTGAGGGATTGGTGTTTGATGAATTTGATGAGGCCGCGACGGATAGTCTCGACTTCTGGCAACTCTGGCATAGTTTAATTCTACCATATATATAATATTTAGTGACACGAAATTGTGGAAAAACGCTATATTTAGTGTGATAATGGTCTTGACAGACGCTATATGTGGGGTTACAATAGATTGTAGGTAATGCTTATAAATGTTAAACGGTGGGCCGAAGCGGCAGTTGATTGCGGGCTTTGGTGACACTATGATGCTCTTAAAAAGCGTCATGAAGAAAGGAAAACCATGAAGAAAATAATTTATCGAAACGCAAACGAAGTCGAGAACTTTGATTTGAAGCGATTCGTGAAGTCTATTTCGAAGTTCGCAAAGGTGTCGGAAAAGGAAGCCAAGGAAGCTTTGGCTGATTACGACCAGTATGAGACGATGCACGTGTCGTGCCTAGTCGAGGCTGGCATGAAGTTGATTGGCGCCAAGGCGGGTGATGCTGAGATGAAGGAATATTTCAATGAGCACGCACAGTGGTTTGACGAAGGTAAGTTTGAGAGACTGCGCCGGATTACTGGTTACTTAGTTGGTACGCTCGATCGTTGGAATGATGCGAAGAAGGCTGAGGAAAAGGCACGTGTAAAACACTGCGTGAACTCGGCGATTGATGACGCGGCTCGGCTTGCAGCGCTTGAAACGCAGGCGATGGAGCAGAACATTGCTTATGCGGCATAGTGTGGAAATTGGCTAGATTATCATAATAGCAGCTCTTGTAGGGCTGCTATTTTGGTGGGTGATGATTTACTATAATCCGTCAGATACTCGCGCTGGCACTGGACTGTAGATTTATGAGCGCTTCGTTCGCGTCATGAGATTTTTGACAATTTTCTTAACGAAAAATCGCGCGTCTCACGCCGGAAGGGGGTCTCGCGCGTCGATTTTTCTAAAAATTGTCAAAAATCTCTTGGCTCACTCAATGCTCATAAATCTACAGCCCAATACTTGCGAGTAATTTCCAGATTCTGATGAAACCGCTTTAACCAGGGAGTGCTTTGAGATAGCAAGCGCACCTAAGTACCAGCCGAGGCCGTACACCTAATGCCGAATGTAGCCCTTGAGGAGTAATCGCAATTTCCCTTGCTCGCTATTCGTCTGGGCGAGGGCGTGCTAATTAGCCACTACTGGGCTATACAACGCACTGTCCTGCCGTAATACTTATTGCTGTAGTTTGTCCCTGGGCTCACGTCGGAACTACTCAGGTACAAGTAGTAAGCGCCGTAACTAGAGCTCGCTGTAGACGACCAATAGTAGCCGTAGCCGCCTCGATCATATAATGACCCGCCGCTAACGTAGCCGGAGTAGAGGTAATTGATTGGATATTTACGCCAACGAAGAGAGGCTTCAGCTGTACTTTGGTACGCACCAGTCCCACCCATTTTACGATCTAGGTAAGAGAATCCACCGACCCTATTTGCTGCGTTACTTGCTCCCTGCTCGATGTCCCCAGTGCTAGTGTTGCCAAGTGGTAATTTCCAACCACTTGGACAAAGGTCACCAGCTACTTCGCCACTTAACTTACTATAAGTACCATTACCAGCTGTAGCCGAGTACCAGTTGTAATAGTTACCGTAGCTATATATATTACCATCGTTGTTGACTGAATCTGTTTTACGGTTAGTAGTATTACCTGTAAATAGCATTGATTGATCATCGCAGGAAGCAGCATTGGTAATACACCATGCAGTCGTAGTAGGATCTTGTGAAGCAGAAAGAGTGTTATGTGTTTCGGTATCTGAATAGCTATGTTTGAGAGTGACGTTAGTGCCGTTGTTTAGCGGTTTGTTAGTGTTGGTGATGGTGAGAGTAGCGGAGTTGTTTAGGCGGAGATTCTCAATCATCCAGCATTTACCATCTACGAGTTTGGCTACGGCGTAAGTATTGTTATCACGACTATCAGTGAAGGCGGAGACGCTGGATAGGTTTGCAGTGCCGTCAGTTGGGGCGGTGGTTAAGCGATTACAGACTTCGGAGACTTTGGTAGAGTCTTGGATGCTGCCCTCAGATTTAACCCAGACAGCATAGAGGGCTAGGCCATTGTTGCTGCCAGTATACTCACCTGCAGTGAAGGTAATATCTTCTTGTGGGCCGTAGAACTTAATACCTTCTTGGTTTGGATTTGTTGCATAGTCAAACTTGTTAGACCAACCAGCAAAGCCATAGCCAGTTCTACTGAAATTAGAAGCTAAGAGCGTAGCAGATGTAGCAGTATCCGAGATTGATTGACAGCCCATAGTACCATCTACGTTGCTACCATTTGGGAAGTAGTTAATGCATCCGCTTGTTGCAGTTTGTGGTTGTAGTGGTGCTTCCGTATACGGATGCACCATGGTGTATTTAACTTGTCCTATGTAGGTATCAGCTGGTTGGGAGGATGAGATGTAGGCCGCATAGGTGGTTTCTAGTTTGACGCCGAGAGTAGTGTCGGTAGTAGAGGAACCAGTGTTGGCATGATATTCGGCTACTTTAGCGAATACATCTGGTACTGCATGCCAATTATCATAGTCAGTAGTAATGGTGAGGTTTTGTGGATTATAGGATATTGTAGAGTCTGTGACTTTGGTTAGTTTCATAGACCAGTTAGACGCAGTGTCTCCTGATGCATAAGCTTTAGTAGATATAGTACTACTAGTTGATTGTCCTACTAGCTTAGTATGGTTTTCTCCACTATATTGATTACCAGTATATCCTATAGCATAAATGGAGAAACCATTATCATCATTGCATATAGCAGTGAGGGTGGTTTTACCGATACCGTTTTTGTATTCACTGTCAGCTGCTCCAGAATAAGTACCAGGATCTAATGTAGCAGTATGGGAAGTATTCTCACCAGTCATAGTACAGGCGATGGGGACAGTGAGGCGGACTTGGTCTATGACTTCGGTATCGGCAGAAGCTTTAGAAGAGATAAGAGTTATGCCGCTAAGTAGAGTTATAGTTAATAATAGTGCAATTAGTTTAGTTTCATGCATGATACTCATGGTTATAATTATATAGTACTGTGCTACGAAGTCAAGATTTATTCATTCGTTCTGGCGAATTCGGATTACTGTAAAACTCTCATTACGGCGAGGAAGCCGAAGAAAAAGTTAACCCGCCGATAACGGGTTAACACCAAACCACTGGAATATAAAACCTAGCATTATATTCCTTATGATTACATTGTAATACACGAGATGGAAAACGTCAATAAGAACGTAAGATTTTTGTAGCTGAGAATATCGTGACTCATGCTAAAGCCGAAACTCAAAAAGTTCTATTAGAGGTCGCCCCAAGTGTGGCCGGAGGTGACGTCGACGACGAGTTTGACGCCGAGTTCGGGGGCGACGGACTCCATGTTTTGTTTGAGGATCTTAGCGACTTCGTCTTGTTGCGAGGCGTCGCATTCGACGATGAGGGAGTCGTGGACTTG
>CAMNPZ010000019.1 GCA_946548715.1 uncultured Candidatus Saccharibacteria bacterium | reverse complement strand
TAGCTATATATTCTTGGGCAATTCTTTTCGACGATTGCGTTTATTGCGTAATTAGATGCAAGGATTAAGCCGAAAGATATTGCGTAACACAAGATAATAGGAACAATAAAAGGAAGGAAATTTGCAGTAATGCCACCCCCTATCGCAAAAGCACCTATTATTACTGCTATAAAGAGGCCTATATCGAGCAACCTCATTAAATCTATACATGAGGCAATCAAATAAACGACGAGGCCAATAAAGCCATAACCTTGGTTCCATGCATACACTAAGTCTGGCTGATTATTAAATAAAGATACGATTATAGTCGCTACAAACAATGATTTTATACTTGTCAGTATTAAAAACCAAATTGTGAACATATTTACTGTCCCGCTGAATTTGGCGTATTCTTTTTTATACTCTTTTTCACCAGCAATCTGCTTTTTTATTATCCTGGCTTCATCTACTGTGAATAAAATCATTTTTTCCTCCTAACTACATGAATATTTATAAACTAACGTATTACCAGACATAGATGCTTGTGGGGAAAGCCTTGTCTGCGACGCGACGTCCGTGATTTTAATTTCGGGATGGTCTTCGTAGGAATAAATCTGACCGCAAACCAGTATAGGCCCTTTGCCTTTATATGTGGCGGAAAAAGAATCCCAATTGTACATATTGTATTTCCCAAAGAATGCAACAAATCCATTCTTATAATCTTGTTTTTCGTCAAGGAAACAGTAGCCATTTGAACATGCTAGATAAGTGTAACTTAATACTACACATCGTTTCTCGCCAATATGCGACCAAGTATCAGAAGCAGAAAGGCAGTAATCACCAGCATTTTTACCAGCCGTAATCTCTGAAGATGTGCCAATCTCATATAACTTATCACTGTGCCATATTAAAGTATTATTTAGGAAGGCTTTTTCTAATCCTTGTCTTTTTATGTCGGAACACGAAGCCGTTTTGCCACTAATCGTTGTATTTCCCGTGCACTTTTCGCTAAACAACTCGGCATTTGTTTTAGCTCGACATTGTCGGGTTGTATTGTCGTATATCTTACCTTCAGATTCGCACTTTTTTGCTGAATTACTAGAGACTAAGCTGATACCAGCTATTATTAGAACAACACAAACAGCGCCAACTAGTAAAGCCATTAACGAGTTTTTACTCGTGTTATTCTGTGACATGTATATATTATAATATATTACTCGAATAAAGTCATTCTCCCTTTATCTCCCAAGCGCTCTTAACTGTCTTCAGACAAATACAAATTCTTATACACTCCAAACCCTCTCTGCGCCTAAACGACATTATAACCGTCCACTCTTCTTATAGCTCACTCTCCTCCTTAGTTTTAACTCACTCTGTTGTCGAAAAAAAAGAGTCCATATACTCCCCAACTTGCCAGCGATTATATTCTGGCGTGAGAATGGAGTATCACCTCCGTAATTCCTTTTTAATTTTTAATATCTCCTCCATATTTAGCGTAAGGCTCTTTATTTATTTTCTGACGAATATGGAGAGGTTCCGAACTCCGCAGGAGTTCGCCTTCGGTAGGAAGCGAGATAAAAGAAAAGCTAGCTTTTTTTATCGAGCTGACGCCCCGAGGTGCGGATTTACGACAGTAAATCCGCATCCTCCTACACCTTATTTGCAAACAACACCCATCGATAAGGCGTATTGCCATAGCCCGAACACGTCTCAAGTGCCAAATCATAAGCATTAAGTGCCCACGAAATATCTTTCATAGCATATATCTGACCGGTCAGTATATCTTGTAAATCATTATCGGAAATCTTCACCATTTCGTGTTTCCACATAATCCGATATTGCGTTGATACGCCGCCCTCAGTCACTGTAATGACATCACCTTCATTCTTATACGACAAACTAAGGAGCAGATTTGCAGAATTATGCCCATATACCATTTTGCGAAACTTATAGATGTCCGCATAGCTCAAATTGTTAGCCAAGGCATTATACTCTTTAGCCGATGATACTTGATATGTAACCGTGTAATTTACAGTCACGGTATTCAATCCAGCCATTGGTGCCGATGGTGTTTCAACGGCCACCGGCTTCGGTTCTGGCACAGGCTCCGGCAAAGGAACTGTATTCACAATTCCTCTAGAACTAATACCAGTCACCAGTGGCTCATCCGTAGCACTCAAAACCGTAGAATTACCAATAGCGGCAACTAAAACACTTATTACTAACAAAAACAATTTCCTCGCCATCATAACTCCTCTAATAACATTGACCTTATGATACTATCATTATAGCATACATTAGCAGTTTTGTCAATACGATTATGCTTCACCTTCCCTGTAAAACATGTTATAATAACACGATAGGAGGGAGTACTTTTAGAATTTGGAGGTGTATTATGAATATTTTGGATAAATATACAGAAATCATGCAGAAAGAAGCCAAATTAAAGGCCAGCACTGCCAATGACCAGAATGCGCAATGCCTGCCTTTGGAACGACCGCAACAAATCTACAATATTACCAAGCGCATCATGGAAATTACCAGAAACAGCACAATTCTGCGTAGTGGCAATATTACTGGAAGGCTCACCAAAGAATCCATGGCGTTCGAGTCTGACGGAGCGCACACCAATCTCGTACGCTCGCTAGTAAAATACGCCCTAGACTTACACTATGGTTGGGGAAATTCCACACCAGAGTACTATCGCTCAGAAATCGATGAAGCAATCACAATCCATGATCTCCCCGAAAATATTACGGGAGACATTCCGGACAACCGTGACCGAAACGAAGCCGAAAAAATTCGTCTCGAAAACGAGTATTTTGATAAGTTTATGAACACATACACCTCGTCAGAATTCCTTCATTGCCAGAAGGTTAGAAAACTGTTACTGGAAATGCAGGAGAAATCCAGTTTCGAGGGTCGTATTCTCTATGTCGCTGACAAAATTTCCGCTGTTCTAATGATGCTTTATTATGATAGCATCGGGCTGTATCCGAGCATAGCTCCCGATGACCCCAGGCTTGCCAAAATCAGTCACCAAGAAAAAAAGTTCTGTGAAGTCCTTCAGGACGGCACAATACTCCTTAGTGAACTCTGGACTATCGATTTTCTCTATGGGCGCAGCATCGTGCAATACGACGACACCGGATTCTTCCTTGCCGTCTTAATCCTGGCAACACTCTACACGCGAGGCGAATGGTATGACTGGCGCGAAATGCAGTATTTATAAGAAAACCTCCTCCAATAAAGTCCCGTTTTTTTACCAACGGGACTTTTTCATGCTATAATCATTCAAAAGGAGGTGAAATGTCAGAGTTTGACAAACAATATATCGAGCTATGTCGGCGCATTTTAGATCACGGCGAGAAAATCACTAACTATAAGCGCACCGACCACCGTAGTGAGGCCGTCGCTTCCAGCATCCCCGACCACACTGCTCAAGCCAAATCTTCCGCTCGCACTATTCGACTTCCTCATCAAGTCCTCCAATTTGATCTTTCGCAAGAATTCCCTATCCTTGTCAGCAAAAAAGTCGGCTGGAAGACCGCCATTCTAGAAATTCTCTGGATTTACCAAGTCGCCACCAATGACGTCCGCTGGCTAAAGGAGCGTGGAGTCAAAATCTGGAATGAATGGGAAATCTCCGAATCGGGCGAATACCAAGGACGCAACATCAATCAAATCTTCGCCGCCAAACACCCAGATGAACCCAAGACAGATTTCGCTCACACCATCGGCACCGCCTACGGCTGGATTGTCAACCGCTACCATCTAATCGACAATCTCATTGAAACACTCAAAGAAAACCCCGGCAACCGCCGTATGGTCCTCTCGCTCTGGCAAAACGAATGGCTTGAAACCGCCGCACTTCCCTCCTGTGTTTGGAATACTCAATGGAACCTCATCGACGGCCATCTCAATCTCCTCGTCACGTCTCGCTCATCCGATGTCCCCTTAGGCTTGCCTTTCAATGTAGTCCAATACGCCGCACTCTGCTGTATGATTGCGCACGTGATTGGCGCCAAACCGGGTCAGTTTACTTTCATCACTAATGACGCCCACATCTACGAGAATCAAATTGACGGCATCCGCGAGCAAATCTCTCGCTATGATGATGCCGTAAAGAATGACTCTTTACCGAAAGCCCCCACCCTCTGGCTCAATCCCAAGATTAAAGATTTTCACACATTTGATAATTCCCGCGCCCTCACCGACATCCGTCTCGATAATTACGAAAACCTCGGCGTCATCAAGATGCCAGTCACGGAGTAAACGATGTTTAGTCTCATTGCGGCAATCGGCAAAAATCGTGAACTCGGCAAAAACGGCAAGCTCATCTTCCATGCCAAAGAAGATATGCGCTTCTTTCGCGACACCACTCTGAACCACAAAGTCCTCATGGGGCGCAAAACTTGGGAATCCCTACCAGGTAAGCTCAAGAACCGCGAGAATATCGTCGTTTCTCGCCACGAAGTCCCAGGCGCCGATCAATCCATTTCTAACCTAACCGAATATATCAACCAACACAAAGACACCGATGAAGAAATCTTCGTCATTGGTGGTGGCATGCTTTACTTCGAGCTTCTCCCTTATGCAAGCAAACTCTACCTCACCGAATTTGACGCTTCCGACCCCGCCGCCGACACCTTTTTCCCAGAATTTGATAAATCAAAGTATTCCTGTAAAGTAATCAAGAAAGGAAAGGACCATGATCTAGCCTATTCGATTAATAAATACATTAAAAACTAATACTATTAAGAATTCTGAGCATTGAGCAAACCCGAGAAAGTTTTGATGGAATTTAGGAAAATTTGACTCGCGAACCCTGAAGAGAGCCGTGAGACGAGCAAATTTTCCGTTAAAAATTTCATCAAAACTTTCCCGGCGTGTAGCGAAGCGCGAAGAATTATAATAGTATTAGTTTATAAAGATATTAATTAAAGGAGTGCAAATGAAAGATTTAGTATTTGATTTAATTGAACAAGAAAAAGAGCGTCAATCAGACGGATTAGAGCTAATCCCAAGCGAAAACTACGTCTCAAAAGCCGTTCTTGAAGCTATGGGCTCAGTATTAACAAACAAGTATTCCGAGGGATACCCTAATTTTGAAGGCATTACCGATTGGCCAGAAGACAAAATCGCCACCGAAATCCTGCCAAATTATCGCTACTACGGAGGCCAACCCAACGTTGACCGCATTGAGAGACTCGCTATTGCTCGCGCTTGCAAACTATTCAACGCCGACCACGCCAACGTCCAACCTCACTCTGGTGCCAATGCCAACGAAGCGGTGTATTTTGCTTGGTGCGAACCCGGCGACAACATCCTAGCCATGAATCTCGGTCACGGTGGTCATCTCACGCACGGCTCGCCAGTTACCCGTAGTGCCAAAATCTACAATTTCATTCCTTACGGCACCACCGCCGAAGGCGACCTTGATTATGATGAAATCGAAAAACTCGCCCTCGCAAACGATGTCAAGCTTATCTTGATTGGCTATTCCGCCTTTATGAAAATCCCCGATTTTAAGCGCGTAGCTGACATCCGCAAAAAAGCCGAAGCCAAATGGAAACACGAGATACTTTTAATGGCAGACATGGCCCACGTCGCCGGACTCATCGCCGCCGGCGTTCACCCAAATCCACTAGATTTTGGCTTCAATGTTATGACTACTACCACTCACAAAACTCTGCGTGGTCCTCGTGGCGGCCTCATTCTCACCAAGGGCACTGTCGGCTCACCACTTAAGAAAGTCAAAGAGAAAACTCTCGCCAACATTCCTACTCTCGTCGATAAAGCCGTTTTCCCTGGCACTCAAGGTGGCCCACTCGAACACGTCATTGCCGCTAAAGCCATTTCATTCGGCGAGGCTTTGAAACCAGATTTCAAAACCTACGCCAAACAAATCGTCACCAACGCCAAAGCTCTCGCCGCCAAACTCATCGATAACGGATTTATACTACAAGGCGGCGGCACCGATAACCATTTGATTCTTATCAATATCATGGCAAGCTACGATATTAGTGGCAAATTCTATGAGAAAGCCCTTGATCTAGTTGGTCTCACGCTTAATGCCAACGCTCTTCCAGGTGATACCGGCGGAGCTTTCAATCCTAACGGTGTGCGGCTCGGCACTCCAGCCATCACTACTCGAGGCATGAAGGAACCCGAGATGGTCAAAATCGCCGACTGGATGAAGCAGGTCGCCTTACTCTGCCAAAAAGCTGAAACAATCGAAGTGTTGGAAAAAGACTACTCCGAAGATCTCGCTGTCATCCGCGATGAAGTCAAGTCTCTTGCCCAACGATTCCCCGTCCCTAGCATATAACCACAAAAAAGAGAACCCATACGGGTTCTCTTTTCACGTTAACAATTAACTACAAGGAGATTTGGTGGAGTGCAGGAGACTCGAACTCCTCACCTCAACAATGCGAATGTTGCGCTCTACCAGATGAGCTAGCACCCCATAAAAATATTATATCAGAAAGAATCAAAAATAGCAACTTAAAATGAGTTTTCGAGACATTTTGGAATCGCCCGATAAAAATTGAACGGAAAACGAGGGAAAAAGCAACTTAAAGCAATTTCTTCGTGACTATCTATGAAGCCAAATTCAGTTTATTGAGACGAACCCGATTAGAAACCTGTATTTCACAGCGTTTTTGCGAGCCCGTCCCTCGCAAAAACCTGCCTGAAATTCATGTTTCTAATCAGGCGTGAGTCGAAGCAAACTGAATTTGATTTCATAGAATAGTCACACAAAAATAAGCCCCGAAGGGCTTATTTTTAACGCTTGCTGAACTGTTCTTTCTTACGTGCCGAACGCAAACCGTACTTCTTACGCTCTTTCTCGCGCGGATCACGTTTGATCATACCAGCTTTCTTGAGCACTGGCTTCAAATCAGCAGCCTCTACTACTAATGCCTTCGAGATAGCCAATTTAATCGCATCTACCTGGCCAGCAAGTCCACCACCTTTTACAATCACCGAGACATCGAACTCTTTCTGCTTTTCTGCAAGAGCTAGCGGATCGGTAATTTCCGCAAGGTAAGTCTTATTACCAGACAAATAGTCCAAAGCTGGCTTATCATTGATAGTAATCTCGCCTTTACCTTTGTAGAGTCTCACTGTAGCAGTAGCGGCTTTTCGCCTACCTAGACCGTAGGTATATTTCTTCGTTGCTACCATTATTTAATCTCCTTCAAAATAGCTTTCGGACTTTGTGCTGCATGAGCATGTTCGTCAGATTCAAACACGCGCAAGCGCTTCAATCTGTCAGCCATTAGTTTATTCTTTGGAAGCATACCTTTAACGGCCTCACGAATAGCTCGAGAAGGATCTTTTTCAATCACTTCCTCAAGCTTTAATTCTTTGATACCGCCAGGATATCCGCTATGACGATAGTACTTCTTCTGCACCATCTTGTCACCAGTCACTACTAACTTCTTAGCATTGGTAACCACAACATAATCACCATTATCGATATGTGGAGTATAAGTCACTTTGGACTTACCCATTAATTTATCGGCAATCACTACGGCTAATTTACCAAGTGGCAAGCTAGCAGCATCAATGACCCACCACTCACGATTAATTTCACTTGCCTTTTGAGAATAAGTTTTCATTATTTATCCTCCTTTTTCGCTGACTTCACCGGCTTAGTTTTGTCTTTGTCGGACTTCTTTTCTGTCGTAATCTCAAAATCGATATCGTCGACAAAGCTAATTGTACCCATCTCTGCATTATCGCCTCGGCGATATCCAGCATGCTCAATTCTAAGATATCCAGAATCACGCTTTACCTGTGGAGCAATTATGTCCATCAATAGCGATGCCGTCTCGATATCATTTAGTCTAGCAATAATCAAGCGTCGATTAGCCAAACCGCCTCTCTTCGCCAATGTAATCAACTTTTCGGTCGAACGACGAATTTCCTTCGCTCGTGCCAAAGTAGTTGTAATACTCGTATTCTGAATCAGAGAGCACATTAACCCACGGGTCAGTGCCAACCTCTGATCGGTCTCACGGCCGAACTTGCGGCCTTTATATCCGTGCCTGTGCATTTTAAATATTAAACTCCGTTAACTTTTCTTTTACTTCGTCTAACGCCTTCTGCCCAAATCCTTTCAAATCCCTCAAATCGGTCTCCGATAGAGTAACCAAATCACGAATCGTTCGAATATCATTGTTAATTAGAGCGTTAGCCGTTCGAGCAGATAAATCCAACTCTTCAATCGGCAACATCAAGCCACTGTCGTCGTCGTCATTACCAGCACCTGGTGCAGGAGCCGATTCAATCTTCGTGCTACCAGCAAGTGCAGTATACTGATTGACCAAAATCGCTGCAGCCTCTTCGAAAGCCTCCTTTGGTGTGATAGTGCCATCAGTCTCAACTATCAAAGAAAGTTGCTGCAAGTTAGTATCTTGCCCTACGCGCGTATTCTCCACCTTGTATCGTACCCTAAGTACTGGCGTAAATACAGCATCGATTGCAATCATATCGGAATGTAGTCTAGCTTCACTAGCTTGTTCAATCGTCAAATAACCACGTCCGCTTTCAACCACCATACGCATCTTTAGAGTATATTTCGGATCGTCGATGTGACAAATCACTTGATTAGGATTCGCCACTTCTACTTCCGCCGGCAACTTAATGTCACCAGCCACCACGCGCTTATCACCGTCTTTCTCGGATTGCTTATCGCCCTTCATTTCCAGAGTTAATTCGATTGGAGCATCAGAGTGAACCTTGAATCTAATATTTTTCAAGTTCAGCATGATATCCACCACATCTTCGCGAATACCTTTGATAGCAGTGAATTCATGCGTGGTTCCTTCAATCGAGAAAGCCGTTATTGCCGCGCCCTTCACGCTAGAGAGGAGTACTCGACGTAACGAATTTCCAAGCGTATTGCCATAGCCATAGTAAAGTGGGCGAATTACAAATTCGGCTTGATTCTCACTTAACTGTTTCACTTCAGCTAGCTTCGCTTCATGAATATTTTTTGTTGCCATTTAATCCTCCTAACGTGAGTAGTACTCAACGATTAATTGTTCATTAATACCAGCCTCGGCCTCTTCGCGTTTCGGCAAGGCGGTAATTTCAATTTTCATCTTCTTCGCATCGACCTTCATCCAAGAAAGCGATACAGGATTCGCCGCCCCGATGATATTTGGAAGATTCTTGAAATACTCGGTTTTAGCCGATTTTGGACGAACCTCTAGAACATCACCCGGGTTCAAACGAATTGATGGAATATCAATTCGACGACCGTTCAATAGAAAATGTCCATGAGACACTAATTGTCTCGCTTGCCTACGGGTCAAAGCAAATCCCGCACGATAAACAACATTATCAGCACGTCGCTCAAGAAACTCCAAGAGCTTCTCGCCCGTTAGCCCTTCAGCCTTAACGGCTTCAGCCATCAATTTTGCAAATTGCTTTTCAAGCAGACCGTACATTCGACGCACCTTCTGCTTTTCGCGCAATTGCGTTAAATAAAGGCTGCCTCCGCGCACACGCATGTCGCCATGCTCGCCCGGAATACCAGACTTCTTCGCCATAACCTTATGGGCTTTTGGCGCAAGTGCAGTCGCTTCACGACGACTTTGTTTTACAATTGGAGCAGTATCTCTAGCCATTACGGTTTCCTTTCTCCCTTAGGACGCACACCACCGTGTGCAACAGGGGTTACATCTACAATACTATCAATCTTGATACCAGCCGCTGAAACCGCTCTAATTGCTGCATCGCGACCCAATCCAATCCCTGCAACGAAAACGTCGACCGAATTCAATGCATGATTCTTCTTGGCAATGTCTAATGCTTTCTCAGCCGCCACTCCTGCCGCAAAAGCAGTACCTTTCTTGGAACCTCTAAAACCGCAAGCGCCAGCCGAAGATGCCGACAAAACACCACCGGTTTTATCGCTCACACTTATAATTGTATTATTGAATGTTGCCTGAATATGAACCTGTCCGGCGTTCACAATCCTTTTAGCCTTTTTACCTTGCTTGGTCTTAGGAGCCTGAACAGCTTCTGCTTCAGCAGTTGTCTTCTTCGTATTTTCTTCTGCCATATTTACTCCTTAAGTCTTACTCGCTGCTTTAGGTTGTGCACCACCGACCGCGATCGCCTTACCCTTACGAGTACGTGCATTCGTACGAGTACGCTGGCCGTTGACTGGCAACTTCGCCTTGTGACGCATTCCCTTATAGGAATTAATATCCTTTATACGTTTAATATTGTTGCTCACGATGCGACGAAGATCACCCTCCACATGATAATTCGCGGAAATGATGTCGTTAATTTTCTGTTCGTCAGCCTCGGTGAGATCTTTCACCCGAGTGGTAGGCTCGATTTTAGCCTCCGCAAGGATTTTCTTTGATGTTGTGCGACCAATTCCATACACATAAGTCAGTGCTATCCACACTTGCTTATCAGACGGAATTACCACACTAGCTATTCTAGCCATTTTTAACCCTGCCTTTGCTTATTCTTAGGTTTTTTCTTGTTGATGACTCTTAGCACGCCCTTCCGGCGCACGATGATATCATCAGGCGAAATTTTTTTAACACTTGCACGTACTTTCATTGTGTTAAAACCCTTTCTTTGTTAGAGTTGTAACCTCAACCATTCAATAAAGGCCCACCGCTAAATACTTTTGCAATTAGTATTTAACTTAATTCCTCCATTAAATGTTGTAAAAGTTACAACAATTAATATTAATCCTTGAGTCTAAAGCTGATTCTACCCTTTGTAAGATCGTAGGGGGTTAACTCAACCTCGACTCTGTCACCCGGAACGAGACGAATATAGTTCTTCCGCATCTTCCCGCTCATATGGGCAACAATAATATGACCATTCTCGAGTTCAACCCGAAACTGGGTATTCGGCAATGCTTCCACAACACTACCAGTGAGTTTAATCACTTCCTTTTGACTAGCCATAAATTACACATCCATTTTATCACACAAAGCATGATTAGTCAACAAGAACAGCTCTTGTAAATTGACGAGATAAATACGTCTGTTGCTGGTCTGACCATTCCCCGGTACAAGTTATCAAAGTAACAGACTCTTTGCCTTTTTCTGGTGTTTTTGCTGCTTCTGTCATATAGCTATTAGACTCAGATAGAGGAATAGCTTTATTATCAGCAACCCGATATCTAAAAATCACTCCATCACCCCTCTCAACTTTAATTACATCCCCAACTGCGAGACTTGGTAAAGCCTTAAATACTCCATATACATGCGGTCCTCCATTATGCCCGTCAATTATCATAGTGCGACCTTCTCCTGGTTTTCCAGAGCTTTCATACCAGCCTACATCAAAAATATTCCGAGGCGTGTCAAGCTCACCTTTGTCATTGACACCCATTACCAAAATTCTAGCATTTACTATCCCTAGCCGTTCTATTGTTAAATACCTTGGCTGGTCAGGAGCCACTACATATTCGTATACCTCAGTTTCGGTCGGTGGAGTTTCGACAAGCTCCTCTTCAACTTGAACCTGAGATTCCACAACGGCCCTTTCCGAACCTTCTTTTTCATTATAATAATTATTTTCAAAAGTGATTACCCTTACTAAGAACACCAAAAAGACAATCACAACGACAGACCAAACCGTCCATCTGATTATCTCTCTTCGTCCACCCAGCCTAAGACTCATTACTATAATCGTCGTATGTAATCATTAATGCTCTAGAATCTACCGACCTTAGATTCTCTAGTGCCACCGTCACTACAATGAGAAGCCCAGTACCAGAAATTGACAAACCAATCGGTGCACCAGTCGTCATAATAAAGATATAGTCAGTAATAAATGGCAGCATAGCAATCAAACCCAGCGCCAAAGCCCCGAATAAATCAAGACGATTAACAACTTTAGATAGATACTTTGCGGTCGCAATCCCAGGACGAACTCCTTCTATAAAACCACCTTGCTTCTGCAAATTATCAGCAATTTCCTTTGTATTGAAAATAATGGAGGTGTAAAAATATGTAAAGGCAAACACTAATACGAAGTAGACAGCGGGGTAGATAAACCATCTGGCATTTATTCCATCTGGATACATTGCAGCGAAATTACGTGCCGATGGAGCCGAAAAGACCGAAACTAAAGTCTCACCAAATTCATTACCAGGATTCACTGTCGAAATTACCTGTCCCACCAACGCTGGCAAAGACAGAAAGGCCGTCGCAAAAATCACCGGAATCACGCCAGCCGCAATTAGCTTGATTGGCAATATCGACTTGATTCCACCATACGACGAATTACCGTGCACCCTCTTTGCATAGTTCACAGTTACAATCCGTTGCGCCTCATTTAATTTTACTAGCATATATATTACCACAATCATCGCGATAGCAAAGCCAAAGATAATCCAAAACGTAGTCGGATCAACCGGAATCTCTAATCCGAAGAGATTCAAGGCTCCCCTACTAGTGTCAAATAGTGCAACGCCCAGTGATGCCATCGTAGTCGGAAGCTGTGATATGATTGAAGCAAAAATCAATGTCGAAATGCCATTACCAATACCCTGTTCGGTGATTAATTCGCCCATCCACATTAGTATTACTGAGCCAGCCGTCATCGAAGTGACCGACAAAGCCCAATCACGTATCGTCGGCGTAAATTCAGTTGCCACATTCGCCGCAACCGTTGATTGATATAAAATAAAGATATAAGCAATCGATTGGACAATAGCTAAAGGTACAGTTAACATACGCGTCCACTGGTTAATCTTACGACGACCAGTCTCACCATCATTGGAGAGTTCTTCCAAACTTGGAATAGCCTTAGTTAAAAGCTGAACCACAATCGAGCCCGTAATATAAGGTGATAGGCCAACCAAGATAATACTGAACGACGCCAAACCGCCACCAGAAATCAAATTCAAGAAGCTCGAAAAGTCTGATTTTTCCATCAAATTGGAGACTGCCTCCTTAAAAGTAGACGCATCACCCATCGGCACCGGAATTTGCGCGAGTAATCGATAAGCTACAATTATACCAAGTATAATTAATACTCGTCTTAACATATCTTTATTTTTCAGGGATTTGAATATAGTCTTGAAATGCATAATAACCTCTAATTTTCTACTACATACTATAATATCACACTTTCTCGAATTTTGAAACACATTAAAGAAATTTTTTAAGCACCCAAAAG
>CAMNPZ010000018.1 GCA_946548715.1 uncultured Candidatus Saccharibacteria bacterium | reverse complement strand
GATGAGTATAAAGTTCTCGTTCTGGCGAATTCGGATTACTGTAAAACTCTCATTATGGCGAGGAAGCCGAAGAAAAAAGTCTAGTCGGCACTAAAGCCGACTAGTACCAACCTATAGAATATAAAACCTAGCATTATATTCTTTATGATTTAATGATATAGTTCTAACTTCAAATTGTCAAGTATGTGTTATCCTAAGAGCAGGAACACCATCAGCGGCATGGTGAAGATGGAGAAGATGGTGGAGATGGTGACGAGTTCGGAGGATTCGATGTTGTTGCCGCCGTATTTGGTGGCGAAGAGGCCAAGCGAAGTGGCAGTAGGGAGAGCTTGAATGAGCGTGCAGACGGCAATGACTTCGATTGGAAATCGGAGCCATGTGAGCACGAGATACGTGATGGCCGGGCCGACGATGAGCTGAGTGATAGCAGTGACGGCGAGACGCCATTTTTGCAGGATGGTTTTGAAATCGGCGCGCGAGAGCATGAAGCCGATACAGATGATTGAGAGCGGCGTAGTAGCGCCGCCAACATAGCTGACGGCGTCAGTAATAAAACTCGGGAGGCGTAGCCCAGATAAGAATAGCACCATGCCGATGAGCACTGCGATGATGTTTGGATTCGTTACTACGCTTTTGATGAGCTTCGGGGTGAATTTGTGCTCAAAAAGCCAGATGCCATATGAAAACAGTGCTACATTGAAGGCAATAATGAAGCCGCAGTAAGCAACGACGCCAGTTGGGCCGAAGGTGCTCGCCACGATTGGGTAACCGAGAAAGGTGGCGTTATTAAAAATAAGACCAAACTGCGATTCGTAGCGAAGATCGCCCTTGAGCCACAGCTTATTAAAGATAATTTTGGAGAGGATGATAAGCATCAACATGACTAGTACTCCAGCGATTAGACCGGACGTAAAGAGATTGAGGGTAGATTCGTCATATTCGCTCGGAAAAGCTACGAAAAGTGATGCCGGCATGAAGACCGTTAGCAGGAGGTTGGTGAGTTCTTGATTGGTTTTGGTGCTAATCATTTTCCATTTGCCAAGGCAAAACCCTAATATCATAATCAAGGCAATAGCGCCTAAGCGAGCGTAGAATTGAGTGAGTTCGATTTGCATAACTCTATTATGCCACAACTTGCGAATAAACAAAAGGACTGTATAATAGACTTATGATAAGAAAGTTAATCTTGGCGGTTAGCGTTTTGTTGTGCGGAATGGCGTTAGCTTTGCCGGCGCAGGCGTTAGAGATTGACAAGGATAAGCTCACAGAACAGCTAACGATAGAGGATATTACGATTCCCTTTCCGGCCGATTTTGAGCGTTGGCCGGAACCAGTAGTATATACCGCAACTGGCGGAACCAATACAGCAAGTACGGGCGATGCACGTGGACACATAGTAAATGGTGCTAAGGTGATATACTATAAAACAATGACCTGGGGCAATGTAGTAGCGAACTTTAGCGACTTCAGACAGAAGGTGGCGGAGACCCTGAATGATTCTCGTGGCTGGGTGCGAGCGGGACTAAAGTTCGTAGAGGTGGAGAGTGGGCAGGATGTAAATGTGATTCTGTCGGATCCGGCGAGTCTCGGCGCTACGCCTGGCTGTGGGGCGGATTTATCCTGCACGACTTGGGCGAACCAAGTCATCATCAATGACGTACGATGGCGCGAGGGTACTGAGCCTAGCCGAGCGTCCGGGATGAGCACGCGCGATTATCAACATATGGTAGTTAATCACGAGATGGGGCACTGGCTAGGCCACTATGCGCATATCGATGGGTGTACAACTGAAAATGGTTTCATCGGTGGACCGGCGCCAATTATGTTGCAGCAATCTACTGGGCTCAGAGGATGCGCGAGTTTTAATGCATGGCCACTTGAACCGGAATTATGGACTTTAAGATAAAGGAGTAAAATGAAAAAAACAATATCAATCATCATCATTACAATTATGGCAGTTATTGCGGCTGGTATAGGGCTATATTTTGGCGGTAATGCAATTTATAACACAGGCGTCAATGACGGACGAAACGCGATGTCAGATGAGGTGTCCGAAAAGATAAGGGGTCTCGGGATAGTGGTAGCCGAGAAAGAATACTTCCGGAATGAGCTTGAGAGCGCACTTTCCGATACGCCGGCAGAGCTAAATACAGAAGGTATCGATGGATACATTGGAAAGCTAAACGAATTGATTGACAAGATTGAACTTGAAAATGTCAAAGATATACTTAGAGGATATCTCGACAAGTGGCAGACTTTCAAAGAAACGTACGCCAGTGAAAACAATGACGAGATTAGCGAGAAGTTTAATGAATTGAAGACTACCGCAACTGACACGGCTAAAGATTTAAAGGCTCTGTACGACAATAAGGTGCGTGAAGCAATCGAAAGATTGTAACTACTGTTTAATGATTTTCTTAGTGACGTCGAATTTCTCCATATAGAGACCGAGCATAAGACGGGTCTGAGCGTAGTAGGCAGCGATAGACTGATAAAGAATTGACGTGACTGGCATCAGGAGCCATTGTAGGAGCATGAGAAGATTGCGACCTTTGCGGTATTTAGCAGGACGCTTCGGAAGGATGCGGAATGAGACCATGACAGTAATAAGGAGACCGATTGAGGCAATGGTTTCGATGACGCTGATGATGTTTGGAAGATTATATATAACCATATTATGGGACGAAACATTCATGATCATCGGAACCCAGCCGCCAAAGGTGATGATTGGCGCCATAATAGCGAGAGTAATATGACCATCTAAGAGGCGAAGAAATTTGGGAAAGAGTTGCCAGAACGGCATATAACGTTTGGATTTCGAAACGAATAATTTGGAGCCGACATAGGCGACATCGGAGGCACCGTAATACCAGCGACGCACTTGAATAAACTGGGCTTTGATGGTTTTCCAGAACGTAGTATCAATGACGGCATCTTGATAAATCGGTATCCGAATAGGGAGGACAGAATAATCACCACTGAAGAAGAACAGGCTGCGCCAGTATTGGTGGCCGTCTTCGACGATGGTACGTTTGGACCAGAAGTTCATGGCTTCAAGAGCCTGGAGAGGTTGAGAGTGACTGGCAAAGTTGCGCAGAACGTGAGGTCGCATCGTGCTAATAACATTGAAGAAAGAATTGGAAACAGCAATGACACGGCTGGGCGCAGGTGCATCCCAGATATTGTTAGTAAAAAGCGAGACTGGCTGATAGCTGAGGCGTTGGCGATTGGGGTGAGTAATGAATTCATAGGCAACGGAGTCGAGATATTTGGGGTGCATATGATTATCGCTGTCAAGCGAAGTAACGATGATGTTTTCGACAGGGAGATGCTGGCTGGCGACGTATTCTGCTACTGCGTGGCCGGCATAGGTGAGATTGGGGCCTTTGCCAACTACTTCCCCACTGAGATTAGCAGGGTGTTTGACTAGGAGAAATTTCTTGAAAGTGCCGCGATATTTCTTGGCCAAGGCCTTCGCGGTTTCTTCAATGGCTGCACCGCCTCGCTCTTCGTAGGCCAATGCAAAAATAATATGGTCATTTGGAAAAGTCGTATCTTCGACGGCCTTGATGGAGGGATCTAAGATTTCAAACCCTTCGTTGTAAGCGGTCATGATGACGATATGATAGATTTTCGATGGTTTCGGATACTGTTCGTTCATAGTGGCAAGCATTTTGAGATTGCTGATGTGTTCTTCGAAATGATAACTATTATTATCACTGCCGACTAACCGTTCATAGGAATCATGAGGAGTCTCCAAATCTTCGATGCGACCGCGCCAGTCGACGCGCGATGCGCGCTTAATAACTTCGTTCCCTTGCACGGTGCGGTAGGCGACACCGATGGCTTTGACCAAAGTAGCAGAGATGAGTGTAAACAAATAGACAGCGCCAACAACCGGGCTAAGCCAAGAAAGTAAAAAGAGCACGACAATCGCGCCGTAAGAAATCAGCCCTGGAAGGATTTCGAGGAAGCGGTAGAGTGGAGTGCGTTTGCCCTGAGGAATCTCGAGGTTCCTACGCATTAGCCCTCTTTCAGGAGACGAATTAGAACTAGTAAAGTGCCCAGAATGAGACAGGTAGTAACCAGTAAGAAGAATTTCGTCATGCCACTGCCGCGTTTGTGAAATATACGCGTAGCTAGCAGATTATGTAAAATTCCAAAAACGAACGAGAGAAGCGGAAAAGCGAGCATGTCGAGCCACGAACCATCGCGATAGCCGCCAATATCGCCGTAACCGATTTTAACGACGGGACTACTGGGGTTTAGCTTGACGATTGAAAAGATACAAACTCCTATCGAGATGAGTAAATTAAAGGCCATGAGAATAATGATGCCTCGTTCGTTGCGATATAATGCGATAAAATCTTCTTTAAATGCTTTCATTCTATTCTTTGGTTAATCGTTCCACTAAACTGTTAACATGCTGAATGAACATAACGTCACCGATAATGCCAATTACGCCAGTCAGAATCATCATCCAACCAATCAAGGTAATGACTGCTCCAGAATCAAAGGTGATGAAAATGCCGATAACAAGGATTAGAAGTGCAACAATTAAGATATATTTCCAGGTGTCAATGTTGGCACTGGCTAGTTTTAAGGCGGTATTGATGCGGGTGAGTGATTCGTAGATAATAATGATACCTAGAATTACACGAAAGACGGTGGCGATATCCTCGCCGACGACCAAGGCGGCGACACCGATTAAAATCGCCACAACGCCCGATAGCAGATTATTATTAAAGAAATCGTTTTGACCCTTTTCCATGAAGTAGGTCACAATCTGAAAACCGCCTTTAACAATGAAGAATATACCAATAATATAAGCTAAAACTCGAACCATGGTCTCTTGCAAGATGATAAATAATATACCCAAGACAATAAGAGCAAGCGATTCAATAACTGCTGACCAAGCAGACCGCTTGATATCGCTACCAACCTTTTCGATGGGACGTTTGATGATTTCGGCTTTTGACATAAAATCTCCTTTAACTTATTACGATTATATCATAAATATGTTATAATGTAACAAGTACTTGATGTGCCGATGTAGCTCAGTTGGTAGAGCAGCTCATTCGTAACGAGCAGGTCACAGGTTCGAACCCTGCCATCGGCTCCATTTTTTATGACTACTTAGTTGTATCGTTCTCTATTGAAATGAGTTTAGTTATTTAGCCCAGATAACGTGAGGGATTGTTCAATGTTCCAAGGCCTAAATGCATACCACCTGCCGTAACAATCGTATGGCGAGCGAAGCGTACTGTCGTTTCTGCGCGGTACTTTCATTTTATAATTGCGATTCATCATAAACCTACTGCCTCCATCATATATTATTAGATAGTCGCTATACACCTCACCGACTACAGCGGTATGAGCCCAGTTGCCATTTGGCTGGTAGAATTGCAAGACATCGCCCACTTTCAGTTGAGTCCATTTTGTATATTTGGGTCCTCTAACTGGATACTGTCTGCCAAGAGTTGTGGATTTATATAGAGTATTGATGGCTATATTGCAACAAGTTCTAACGTCCGAAGAGGATCTGAGCATAGTATTGATAGCTGAATTACTATAGGAGAAATTACTATCTCTTCCTGGCAACCCATAGTAGAAAGCGTCGTTGCCATTCCAGGAAACGTGGTGATTGTGATTGCCGTAATCTGGCCCCCAAATCATCCATAGTCCAAAAACATATTCGGAGGCCGCCTGAAAATCTGCGGCAGTTTTGACTGGGATTTTACTGGTTGTAGCTAATCTTTGGAATACTCCGCCAAGGTTTTTGAGATAAGCCTGATAACCGCCATACCTTCTCATTCTTTCATTGAAATTCCTGTAGTTAAAATCCTTGTTATGCTTATTAATAATCGTTTTTGTTTCTGGGCGAACAGAGCCAGAGCCTCTATATTTGACGTTTGATTGATTCCCTACGGTAGGAGAACCGTCAACCGCCCTCGTGCCAGTGAAACCATCGTCTGCAATACCACCTGAGTCAGCATTAGACTCTGCCGTACAGGTGACACTGGTCTCGGATTTGTTGCCATCAGAAGCCACGACCAAGAGTTTGGCAGTACCCGCCGCTACACACTTGGCTGTTGTTCCAAGAGTCCTGACGATAGAATCGTCCTGGCTGTAAAGGGAATAAGTTCTGTCGCCGTCTGGATTTTGGAAAGTAATATCAGGGACAAAAGTCTGACCGGTGGAGCTTTTGGTCTGTTTAGCAACCTTAATCTTGCCTGGGGCACTATCAGCATTGAATAACCCTCCTGGGAGAAGCCATTCAGATGCGCTCCACAACACAACAAAACAAGCTATTCCTATAACAGTCTCATAAATGCGTCGCTTGGCCTTGGTAGCTTTTTCTGTACTATCGCCTGCGGTGAGGTATTGTATTCCAGCCACAGATATGCCAATGACGGCGAAAATACCCACACCGATACCCATGATTTCTAAGACGAGTCTGAGAATGTGGAAAATTGTACCGGAACCACCTTCCTCACATTCGATAATGGATGTTGCGACGCCACAGCTCTTCCCCGTTGTTGTCTCCGCGAATGTATTAGACTGCAATAGGCAACACAAAGCAATCGTTACGGTGATTACAATAACGCCACGAGTTAGTTTTTTGAGATTATTGCGCATCGTTGGCTCTCCATCTTACTACTGGCGACAAGTAGGCTTCGATAGCTTCCTTTTTGGTTTCAAACTCGAATAGTTCATTTAAATCGAATACCACATAATCTTGACTATCTGCCGAATATCCAATCGAATAATAATCGTCGCCAATTTGATAGACGTATCTAAGCGCACTGATTGTTTCATCTGGCTGGTATTCTATTGCAGCAACAGGTTCATCCGCATAGAAGTCTTCTTCCGAGTTAATAACCACTTCTTCGGTTGGCGTTTCGTCGTCGGGATTAACCTCTGACTCACCCATGTCCTCTGCGGCGTCCGAATCTGTATGACCATAGTTGAATATGATGACCCCCTGTTGGTCATTTACTTCAAGTTGACCAATGCCATTTTGATAGACAGCGATGGTAATATCCTGGCTAATCTCTCTAGCCGCTGCTTCTAGCTCTGCTAGGGGCATTTCTTCCTTAGTGAGCGATGCGTAGATTTCTAGAGCTGGGGTGTTTTTGCGTTCCTCGACCAAGGTCAGATTTCCTTCATCGATTGTTTCGCTTTGGTCACGGTTAGCAACGATTATCAAAACAATCGTTACCACCAAAAGTATGCTCGCTACAACGCTTGCTAAGATAATATATAGTTTTTTCTTTTTCGACATTAGCATCTTATATTCTATATTATACAGTCTTTTGGACCGAATGCAAGGGACTAGTGCCGACTTCGAACGGGGGCGCTGATTGAACACCGAGATACGAGCAAGTACTATTGTTTCTTATGAGATCTGCGTTTTTTGTTGGTATGGTAGTCAGGATTGGTGGAGGGGCGGAGGGCATGCATGAGTTTGGAACGAGCGTGAGAGGTGAAGATTTTGTCGAGCCAGGATTGCTTCGGGGTTTGGTTTTTGCTGGTGAGGATTTCGACTACATCGCCGTGTTCGAGCTTCTTGTTGAGGTTACTCATCTTGCCGTTGATTTTGACACCAACAACGTGGTCGCCAATTTCAGAATGAAGGCGATAGGCAAAGTCGAGCGGGAGGGCGCCCTTCGGGAGGTCAATGATATCGCCTTTGGGGGTATAGACGAAGATTTTGTCGGCGAAGAGGTTGAGCTTGAGTTTCTTGAGGTCAACCTTCTTCCCTTCGCGTAACCTGGCGGCGGTCATTTGCAGCTCGGTGATCCAGAGAAGGTTGGTGGGGAGGTGTTCGATCTTCCCTTTCTTGTAGTTTTCGGTAAGTTTTTGCTCGTTGTAGTAGAAACTAGCAGCGAGACCACGTTCGGCGTATTCGTGCATTTCTTTGGTGCGGATTTGGAATTCGACGATGCGTTTGTCCTTGGTGATAACAGTGGTATGCAGGGATTGGTAGCCGTTTTGCTTCGGCATAGCGATGTAATCTTTGATACGGCCGTTCATGGGCATATATAGTGAGTGAATGATGCCAAGCGTCAAGTAGCAGTCAGTAATATCGTTTACGATAATACGGAGCGCAGTGAGGTCGTAAATCTCATTGATGTTCTGATTATGCTTGGCGAGTTTTTTGTGAAGCGAATAAACCGACTTCACGCGACCAGAGATAGAAAACGCGATTTTCTCTTTCTTGAGGGCAGCGGAGACTTCGCGTTCGATTTTCTGGAGAGATTTCTCGGCGGATTTGTTATACTTGTCGATAAGATCCTTGAGCTCGGCGAAACGTTTGGGGTCGACATACTTGAAGGAAAGGTCGGCCATTTCGACGCGGAGAAGCCCCATATTGAGACGATCGGCAAGAGGTGCGAAAACTTCGAGGGATTCTTTGGCGATTTTCTTCTGTTTGTCGGGAGGGAGGGCGCTGAGAGTGCGAAGGTTATGGAGGCGGTCGGCGAGTTTGATGATAAGAACGCGGATGTCGTCGCCGAGCGCAATCATGAGGCGTAGGAAGTTATCCTTGGTGGCAGGGAGGTAGGTGTCGATGTCGCGCATACCGTTGCGGGCGGTACTGAGCTTGGTGACGCCGTCGACCAGAAAGGCGACCGATTCGCCGAACTCTTGTTTGATGTCCTTAAGCGTTAAGGACGTATCTTCTACAGTATCGTGGAGGATGCCGGCAATCACAGTGTCCTCGTCCATACCCCATTCTTCGAGAATCTTCTTAACAGCTAGGGGATGCACGATGTAGGGCTCGCCGGTCTTGCGGAATTGACCCTCGTGGGCCTTGGTCGCGACTTCGATGGCGTGCTTAATACGGTCGGAATCTTTGGGTTTTGCTTCCATGGTTATATTATACTACTAAAGTATTTTGCTGCGTGCATCATTATAGCCAACCCAGCAACCCCGCTTTCTTCGCTGGACTTGTTTTGCTAGTAATTCTTACATAATCCGTCAGATGCTCGCGCTTTATGCAAATTGCGGTGGTTTTTATGGGGGTATGCGATTCTTGCCACCCCAATGTGCAGTGTTTCTATATTTTACTCAGGATGAGCGCTCGCATGACTGGGATTATGATAAGAATTACGCAAAACAAATCATTTTTATGCGAAGAAAGCAGGCCTGCTGGGTTGGTTATAGGAGCGTGGCATCACTAGTAGAATTCACTAGGAGCCGAAGAGGCATCGGACTGAGTACCCGCTCCGACGAGCGTAGCCATTGGCTGAATAGACGCCACTGGAACCGAAGCTCAAGAAACGAGCGTTTGTGGAACTAGATAACGAAGTAGAAGACCAATAGAGCCCGAGGCTACCCCCACTGCGGAACGACCCGCCGTAGCAGCTGTTAGCGAGCAGAAAGTCAGGTGTAGTGCCTGGACCAGCTTGCATATAGAAGTCATTATCATACTCCATGGTCGAAGTGGTACTGTTTAAGCCATATTGGTGAGCCATTGCATAGAAATCTGACTCAGTTTGCCAGTCGGTCGCACTAGTAGTTCTACTTGTTGGCAACCTCCAGTTCTTCGGACAAATACTGTAATCAGCATCTGTGTTGTCGGTTTCTATATCTCTACCAGAACCCAGTGTCGCAGCATCCCATGAATAGTAAGAATAGCATGGAGTATCCTGACCGATGCTACCGCAGTTCTCCTTAATACCGCTATTGAATACATATGCATAGTTATCAGTGCTGAATTGAGTATTATCGGTAAAATTGTTATTATCGTCGTTTTTGGTAGTGGAGGCAGGAAGGACAAGTTTACCATCGTTTACTGTCCAGCCATTAGTGGTAGGTAGAGTATAGGTTGATTCGAAGTCGGTGTCTTCACTAGAAAGAGCAGTACCACCGGCAATGTTGAGGTTTTCAGTCATCCAATATTTACCATCAGCAAGTTTAGCTACGGTGTAGGCTTGGTTGTCACGGGCGTCGTAGAGCGTGGTAGTATCGCCTATGTTTGGAAGTTTCTGCGCTAATGAGACAGAGGTTTGTTGTTGCATACAAGTATAACCATCTTCGCATAGTCCCATGGGTTCTTCTGGTGCGGCTCGGTTGTATGGATGCACTAAAGTGTATTTAACTTGTCCCATATAAGTATCGGCTGGTTGAGAGGATGAGATGTAGGCTGCGTAGGTGGTTTCTAGTTTAACGCCTAGAGCAGTGTCAGTAGTAGAGGAACCAGTGTTGGCATGATACTCGGCTACTTTAGCGAATACATCTGGTACTGCATGCCAATTATCATAGTCAGTAGTAATGGTGAGATTTTGTGGATTGTAGGATACTGTAGAATCTGTGACTTTGGTTAGTTTCATGGACCAGTTGGATGTAGTGTCTCCACTTGTATAGGCTTTGGTAGATATAGTGCTATTAGTGGATTGTCCGATGAGTTTAGTATGGTTTTCTCCGCTATATTGATTACCAGTATATCCAATAGCATAAATGGAGAAACCATTATCATCATTACATATAGCGGTGAGGGTAGTTTTGCCAATGCCATTTTCGTATCCACTACCAGTTGCTCCAGAATAAGTACCAGGATTTAGTGTAGCAGTATGAGAAGTATTCTCGCCAGTCATGGTACAGGCGATGGGGACAGTTAAGCGGACTTGGTCTATGACTTCAGTGTCGGCGGAAGTAGTGTTAGAAGATAATATGACACCCGAAAGCATGGTAAGGCCAAATAGGCCTATTGAACCAGTAGCAATAATGTGGCTTGTTTTCATAGTATGACCTCCTGATTATTTATATTTAAAGCTCTATCGAGAGAGAGGAATTGGTTTTAAGCATAGACTTATTCATGAAACTAGTATAGCATAATTTTTATGGTTTTCATTAAAAATATAAGCTCGTACGGAGACCTAAACTCAAAAAATTACTGTCACCTTTGATGGTGAACAGTAACTAACTTCAACCCAGTAGGGTTCTAGGTCCCTACTCCCTGCCACTATTATAACAAACAGTGGCAGGGTCCGCAAGTAGTTTATGTTTATTACTCCACCGAAAAGATTTTACCGGTGCCGAGTTCGAGGTGAAGGAGGCGTTGGTTCTTGGAGCCACGGTAGCGGAGGCTTAAGTCGCGTTGTTTCAGGATGAAGGGGCCGTCGATAAGGGCGTCAAGTGACTTGAGGAGTTCCCAAGGGGCGCCGCCGTATTCTTTGATGATTTCGTAGGTGAAGCCGGAGAAGCTCCAGACGTTCCAGCCGAGCTCTTTCCTTACCCAGTCGGCGAGTTCTTTGCAGGCCTTGGCTTGAACGAAAGGTTCGCCGCCGCAGAAGGTGAGGCCGGCTTGGCCTTTGAACTCTTTCAGGCGCTGTTTGATTTCGTCTAGTTTGATAAGAAAGCCGGCTTCGTAGTCCCAAGTCTCAGGATTTTGGCAGCCGGGGCAGTGGTTGGGACAGCCCTGGGTCCAGACCACGGCACGGAGACCGTCGCCGTTCACGATATTGTCGTGCTCGAGTGGACCGCTCAGCCGGATGAAGCCGGCTGGCGTTTCGAGCTGGCGCGAAATCTTTTCGAGTGAAATTTTGTGATAATCCATATTGTTCCCTTGTGCTCGTATAGTACCTTTCTCGACTCGCTCGCGCCAGCCCGTCGTTACGGGTGGCGCTTCGCTCACCCCGCTCCTCGTTAGTCGCGGACGGTCTCGAAAGGTGCTATACCGAGCACTATTAACCTCTTACTTATCCCCTTTCGCGCAGCTTGCAACTTTCTCGAACGGGAGGTCGCCTTCGAGACGGCCGCAGTGCGGGCAGCGATCGCCGGTAATGATGCCGGAGAAGCCACAGACTGGGTCGCGGTCGACAGGATGGTTGACAGAGCCGTAGCCGATGCCGCAGTCGTGCATTTTGCGGATGACGGCTTCGAAAGCGGCGATGTTTTGCGACGGGTCGCCATCGAGCTCGATGTAGGTAATGTGACCGGCGTTACAGAGATTATGGTAGGGGGCTTCGATTTCGATTTTGTCGAAGGCGCTGATTGGATAGTAGACTGGTACGTGGAAGGAATTGGTGTAGAATTCCCGGTCGGTAACGCCTTTGATTTTGCCAAATTCTTTGCGGTCGATTTTAGTAAAGCGACCGGCGATGCCTTCGGCTGGAGTAGCGAGAAGGCTGAAGTTGAGTTTGTACTTCTTGCAGTATTCGTCGCATTTCTCACGCATGTGAGTGATGATGTCGAGGCCGAGTTCGCGTGAGTCGGCATCTTCGCCGTGATGCTTGCCAGTCATGGCGACGAGGGTTTCAGCGAGACCGATGAAGCCGATTGAGAGAGTGCCGTGCTTGATAACATCACGCAAAGTGTCGTTCCAGCCAAGTTTCTCGGAGCCAAACCAGTTCCCTTGTCCCATGAGGAATGGGAAGTTGCGAACGTGTTGGTTTGCTTGGAATTCGAAGCGCTCGAGGAGCTCATCTTTCACAAGGTCCATTTTCTCGTCGAGTTCTTTGTAGAAACCATCCCAGTCAGCTTCTTTGCGCTCACCGAGGCAGATGCCATGCTTGATGCCGATGCGGACGAGATTGATGGTAGTAAACGAAAGGTTGCCACGACCAGTCACGATGCCGTCAGACTCTGGGAAAACGCTAGCGAAGACACGAGTGCGGCAACCCATGGTAGCGATTTCGGTGCGGTAGTCACCCTTTTTGTAATACTTGAGGTTATACGGAGCATCGATGAAACAAAAGTTCGGGAAGAGGCGCTTGGCGGAGACTTCCATGGATTTTTTGAAGAGGTCGTAGTTGGGATCTTCGGGATTGTAGTTGATTCCCTCTTTGACTTTGAAAATGCTGATTGGGAAAATCGGCGTCTCACCTTTGCCGAGGCCGTTTTCGGTGGCTTCGAGGAGATATTTAGAAACAAGACGGCCAGCCGGAGTAGTGTCGGTACCGAAGTTGATGCTCGTAAATGGCACCTGAGCACCAGCGCGAGAGTGCATGGTGTTGAGGTTGTGCACGAAGCCTTCCATGGCTTGGAGTGTTTCGCGTTCGACGTCTTCATTAGAAGCCTCGACGATTTCTTTGGGCCATTTGGCGCGCTGCAATTTGTCGTCATCACCGAAACAGATGTCGTCTTTAACTTCGAGGGAGAGTTTCTTGCCGGTAAATTTGTTGTATTTGTCGAGGTTGCGCTTCAGGGCTTTGCGGAAAGATTTGTCGACGCCTGGAGCCATAGCGTAATCGAAGTTTGGAATGGACTGGCCACCGTGTTGCTCGTTCTGGTTAGCTTGAAGCAAAATAGCAGCGAGAGCAGCGTAAGAACCGATGGATTTCGGGGTGCGCAAGTGACCGTGGCCAGTGTTGAAACCGCCGTTCTCAAATAGAACAAAAGGATCAGATTGACAGCAAGTCAGAGTACCGGTAGCATAAAAATCAAGATCGTGAATATGGATGTCGCCATTGTCATGCGCAGCAGCGATATCGGGCCGGAGCAGTAGAGTCTTCGCGAAGACTTTGGAACCTTCGGCGCCGAATTGGAGCATTTTGCCCATGGCGGAGTTGCCGTCGACATTAGCGTTGGAGCGCTTGACATCGGAATCTTCGGACGCATCGGCGTGGCTGATGGTCTTATAGATATTCATAAGGTCAGATTTGGCTTCGCGGATGCGGGAGCGTTCTTGACGGAAACGGATGTATTCCCTGGCGGTCTTTTTGAAACTGGATTCCATGAGAACTTCTTCGACGATGTCTTGAATCTGCTCGACGCTAGGCGTGCGAGTCTTAATGGTCTCTTCAGCGCGTTTTAATACTTTATCAGCGAGAGCGCGAGCGCGGTCGGCTTTGAATTCTTCGGTCTGAAGACCGGCCTTGGCGATGGCGTCTGCAATTTTATCTGGATTGAAGTTGACGATTTTGCCGTCACGTTTTTTGATTTTTTTGAACATCGATACCTCCTTCGTGTGTTCAATGATTAATTGGTGAATATGCTACTTGTGGTAACGTGGCGTCCCGATAGGTAATGCGGTGGGATATCCACGCTAGATATAGTGTATGTTACTAAGTATAGACCACTAAATGTGGAAATGCAAGTGTTTTGTGGGTGAGTTTTGCACATGGTTTTGTTGGAGATTGCGGTGGATTAGGTGCGCAGAAGCCCCGGGGACTTTATGGGGCTGCGCCTAGCTTATTGTTTGATTTTGCGAACGCTACCACGGATGCGTAGTAGTTTACAGGCTTCGCGAAGAGCATCGTCGAAACCGCTGTAGATTTTGACTTTGCGACCGAAAAAGTGTTTGAGCTCCGGCTTGATGTCCTCTAGTTGTGAGTTGGCTAGGATGATAGCATCGGGCGTGATGCGTCGGGCTTTGATGAACTCGGTGAAGGATTGCTTAACGTCCGTGGAGTCGAGTTCGCCCTCGTCGATGAGCTCTGGCCAACGATCAACCAACATGGTCTTAACCTTATGCTTTTTGAGGGTAAAAATAAAACCATGGTATGCCATGGTTTTGGTGAGCGCCTTAGTCGCAAGGACTAAGACTTGTTTCCTGGTGAAGTATTCTGGTTGCTTGAGTCCTAGACCGATGAACTGCTGCTCTGGATACTTGTGCCTGAAATAGCTCAGGCTGGTTGCCGACAGGAGGTAGTTCGCGAAGACGATGAGGTCGACCTTGCCGATGTAGGGCCTCAAGACCTTGGCGGCGAGCTCCCGCGCGGTTTTCGGTTTATTTAGATATTGTTCGGAGTGGCGCCAGTCGATTACACGAATAACTTCAACTACGCCAATTTCTTCATCGAAGCGATCGGCTAGAAATTCGCTGCCGTAGCCGCTATCGATAATTACAACTTTTCTCATAATTGTTCCTTTCTGATTAGATTATTAATGTGTAATGGTTTGTGTTTATCATGATGGGCTCAGCCCTTTGAGTACAAAAACAAAAAAGCCCCCTCCGAGGTGGCTTCTGCGCTGGTGGGTGATGAGGGGCTCGAACCCCCGACCTCTTCCGTGTAAAGGAAGCGCTCTAGCCAACTGAGCTAATCACCCGTGCTCAGATTGATTATAGCACAAAATGGTGAAAAATGCTAGAGTGCTGCAGACTGGTATTGACAAATATAATTATATGTGATATAATGTAAGAATAAACTAATCGAGTTTTCGAACCTTAAGAAGATGCGTCTATTCTTCTTCGCAGGTGTTTTGCGACTCGTTTTGTCTATCTATATGGTAGTTGGAACGAGTCGCGAAAGCCGCTCATTCACTAAAACCATTTTGTTGGGCGGTCAATCCGCCGGAAGGAGAGTATTAATGGTGGAAAACTACACTCAGGAACAGATTATCGCCTTAGCACGCCTTGCAGCAGATGATTACGCTGCGGCTTGTACCGGCCCTACTATTAGGGGCAGAAATGGCGAAAAACATCTTCGAGGGAAGTCTATCGAGGAGGTTGCCAAGAAGAACGGTATCTCCGTCGAAGAGGCGGAAGCTTTAACGGTGGACCTGAGCGTCACACCCTTCGACCTGTTGCCTGAACACTGGCAACAGGTAAATATCGAGAGCGCCAAGGGCATGATTGCCCTCCTCCCCGCATTTGCGGAGGACGGATTTGACGGCGCAACCGTCATTCGGCTTGTTCTCGCAGTGCCAGATTCCAGTATCAAGGCAAAATATGCGGCCATCTTGCATAGAGCGTGGCTGCAGCTCCCAGCGAACAGCTGGGCACTCGGCGGCGATCTCGATCGTCCGTTCGAAGAACTCCCATCAGAGGAACAGGCCAAGGATGTGCAGCAGCTAATGAGCCTGCATGCATGGCTCTGTAGTCTCGACGCCTGACGCATCACCCCCTCCCCTCCCCCGACTTCCACACAGCCAGTGTGGGTAGAGTCGGGGGATTTTTTCGTGTTAATATTTATAAATAAAGATGTAGACAGACGAAACGAAAATGTTCAACGGCGCTAAGCTTTGGTAGAAGGCAATACCTGAAATTTACAAAAAAGCAAAGAAAAATGATAAAATATAAGTATATTTTAAATTAAAGGAGTTTATATGGGTTCTTCCGAGACATTGGGAAACAGTCAAGAAAAAAGCTTAAGCGATGCTGAGCAATATGCGGTCGATATGTCAAGACGTATGTATGAAGAAATGAAGCAAAGTCAACCGGACGCTTCGGAAGCTGATATCCATAAGACGATTCTTTCCATCCTAGGTTATTATCTTGGTACTCCGGGATACAGACTAGAAGATGTGGGTAAGTCAGATGCTAAACCAACCGAAGAACAACGAGCAAAGCTTGAAGAATTATATAGAGTGGTTGTTGATGGAGAAGAAAAAACCGGTTGGGAAAAAATGGCCGAGGAGGAACCCGAGACATTGGGAAACAGTCAAGAAAAAAGCTTAAGCGATGCTGAGCAATATGC
>CAMNPZ010000017.1 GCA_946548715.1 uncultured Candidatus Saccharibacteria bacterium | reverse complement strand
CATATAAGAAAAAGCAGATTAAGAAGTGATTCTCATATGTTCGTTTATCCTACAGCATCTACTAATTTGAGCCAAACTTGTTATTGACTTTACGCTTAAAGTGCGCCATAATGAAAGAATGAGTAACGCTTTCGCTTATGATGTCTTAACGCCAAAACAAAAACTCAAAAAAGCACTTCCGTTTATTGGTATAGGTACCTTAGTTGCAGTAGTTCTTGCGATTCTTATCCTGCCAAGTCGTTTTGCAAGTATAGCCAATTGTAACGATTTGGGCCTCGGTGGCAGCCTAACGACTATTTTGACCGGCAGTTGCGACAAGAGTTTTGACGAAATCGTGTTTGTGGTGGGTGACACCCAGAACTCCCCCGCTCCAGCTCTTAATTATCCAGAATACATCGAAACTGCCCTCAATCTCAACAAAGCCAGTATTACTGCTATGTCGGTTTCTAATCCACGCCGCAACCCTAAACCAGTTATAAATTACGATGATTCCAAAAAAGTCAAGGATTTCGTTAGCCGGACAACCGATTATATCAGTTCCATGAAAGCCACAAACGAGGGTGCCGATTATCTAGGCGCTATCCAGACAGCGGCAGACTCTACGGAGGATAAAAATAAAACCCTCGTCTATGTCATCGGTTCTGGCTTATCAGACCGCGGTTTATTGGATTTTGCCAATTATAATCTGCTTGGTCAAGATTTCACAGTAGAAGAAATTGTCGATCAAGTCGCCGAGCGTTTCAATGATAATAATACATTAAAAGGCGTCACAGTGGTATGGGACGGGCTAGGGCAAACGGTCGCACCACAACAATACCTCACTAAAGAATCTACCGACAAACTAGAACGAATCTATTCCGAAATATTTACCGCATTGGGTGCCTCCAGATCAAACGTCCGATTCAAGAACAAGCTTAACGGCGACGCCAGCGTAGATACTAACGTCTATGTGAAGACTTCTTCTACTGGCGAAGAACCTCTCAACTGGACCAAACAGTATACCGGCGACGTGACCTCGGCCTTTCAATTTGTTGGCGATTCCGCCGCCTTCATTGATCAGCAAGCCACGGATGCTGGCATCAGTGAGGTAGTAGATGTGGCTAGTGGGCACCCTAACGCCACTATTACCGTCACGGCCTATATGTCTCGCGGTAACTGCGCGCGCCAAGACGTCGACCAAGTACTGCTGGACTCCAGGCTCTCTGCTATCAATTCTCTGCTAGTCGCTCGCGGGATTGACCCAGCTCGCATTACTTTGACATCTGGTGGTTTCGGCGACGCTCCAGAATGTGATGCGTGGGGTAATTATATTGAGACAGAAGCGGCCAAGAATCGTCGCGTGGATGTAAATGTTAAAAACTAAGGAGTACAATGGAAGAATATAAATACATAGCCAAAGATTTCGACATCAGCCTATATGTGCGATTACGTAATTTTCTGGTAGGGTTTTTTGGACGTCGTGATTTGCTGAAGGATTTCTGCACTCAAAACGCCATCGACTACAAACCCAAAAGAAACAAGAAATACAAACTCCCTGAAAACTACCTAATCAAACACGGCGAGCTCAAATACCTCAGTGGCGTGCGAGATAAAATAATCCTAGCTTTCTACGAACACTATAAAGAAGCGCAGGACAATAATACTAAAGAATGTCAACGCCTTTCTTCCGAAATGGCTAATCTCGAAGAGATTATCTCCGATTACAAGAACCGTCTCGCAATTTCCAAAAAGAAACTCACTCCACTGAAAGACCCTCTAGAGCGCTTACATCTTCAAGACATTATTGGCGGCCTGGAAACGAGCATAATTAACGAGAAGACCAATCTAGCCAATCTCGAGGCCTCGTACAACGAGCATCGCACCAATTTTCATAATAATATCATGAATTGGGAAAAACAAATCGACATCGTCAATAATATCTTCGCTACGCGCAAAGACACTTTTAATCGTAATATTGGTCGCAGAATTACCAAGTATCTCAATTTTACACATTTCAAATCGGAATACCAGCCCTATAGCGATAGCGTCAAAGCAATCATAAAAGGAGAAGTCAATGAAAAATAAACAGCCAGAGAGCGAAATTCGGTCAGACTACGACCGCAACGAACATTTTACACTTAATAACATTCCGAAGCATTTCGATTCTGTAACGAACGAAAGCCTCGCCCGTCTCAAGCGTTCCATTATCGAGAAAGTCGAAAACGATACTAGCTTAAAGCCGGGCGCCCTGCAGGCGGCGCTTAAAGGTGTCGACGGTCAATTCGAAGAAGCATACAGCACACTCGAAGGCGATTATAGCGCCCGCAAAACGAAGCTCCAGACGACCTATACTCAGGGTATCTCCGATGTTCGACGTGCGTTCAAAAATTACGAGCTACAAGTCGAAGAGCATAATATTGCATTCCACAATTATTCCAATGCCAATAAAGCCATCAATGGCGAGCCATTATCCGATCACCTGATGATTGGTCAAGACGAGGTCAAGAAACTAAAAGAAGCAATTAATAATCTATAGAAAGGTCACAATGGAAAAGAAAAACATCAGTAATCGTAAATTTCTCTGGGGCGCCGTAGTCGTTAGCTTTAGCCTTGCTATTCTGGATATGATGTACTTACGTGACGTTTTTCAAAACTATGCCGATTTCAGTGTAGTTGAAGCTTCCGTTATTGCCTTCGCGCTTGCGACGGTTGCGAACGTTTCCGCTTTACTATGGGGCCGTCAGAAAGGGCTACGCAAATCCGGACGCTCCTTTATGTGGAGCTGGATTGTGCTCGGTGTTGTATACTTCCTTATCCGTTTTATTGCGATTTACAACGAAATCATCAAGCCGGGCGATTTTGAATTTAGCGCCATCATCGGACAGCTGCTTCCGGTCATTATCTTGACGATTTCTTATGTTGGCACAGGCACCACGCTGGAGTGGGCAGGCCGCCAGCTTTGGGACGTTAACGTGGTTAATTTTCTGCGCAGCCAGAAAGCCTTTCACGCCGACCACGCCAAAATCGCCAACAACCATGCGGCGCTCTGGGAAATGATAGAGAATCTCCAAAAATATCGTGAGAACTATACTTCCCTCGACAAACAGTACGAGAAACATAAAGATAACATCCGCAAAAACGAAAAATCCACCATGGCTCGCATTGTTAGTAAAGTGATTGCAAATAATCCTTCAATTGACCCAGTTGATGCCAACCGTGTAATGGAAGACGTCCTAGCAGAGCGCGACCATGAGAACGAAAAATTACATCAAGCTTAAACACTCTCGTTATATCGAAAGCAATGCCAAAAAACAAAAACGCCTACTTTTCAGTGCCAGCTTTCTTGCAGTTATCATTATACTATCAGGGGCAATCTTAATCATTCAGCTCAGTAGCAAGTTGAGTACGCAACCCAACTCAACATCGCCCGTATCGCCCAACGAGCCAGAACAAACCACTATAGAATCGAGACCTAGTACCGCCGAAGGACCATTCCCTGTCACCTACATAGCAGATGGCGACACATTTCATATTAATTATTATGGCGTCGAAACATCACTCCGCCTCATTGGTGTCGATACGCCAGAAACCGTCGATCGTCGCACGACAGTGCAATGCTTCGGGATTGAAGCTTCAAACTACCTCAAATCGAAATTGACCGGTCAACAAGTTTACATCGAATCCGATCCCACCCAATCCGACCGTGATGGATACAACCGTCTACTCCGATACGCTTATCTAGGAAATGAAGATATTGGCCTCTCCATCATCGCTAACGGTTACGGCCACGAGTATGCTTATTATATTCCATACCAAAAACAATCAAAATACCAAGCCGCCGAACGAAACGCCGAGGCTCAAAACCTCGGCCTCTGGTCACCCAGTACTTGTGGGGGCGTGACTAGATAGCTTACCACACCACCGGCTCCAGCCCGTGTTTCTCCAGCCACGCATTGCATTTCGAAAATGGCCGGCTTCCGAAGAACCCATTATATGCCGATAGCGGCGATGGATGCGCCGACTCTAGCACCAAATGCTTCGAAGTATCAATCAACGCTTTCTTATTTCGCGCGTCTCTTCCCCACAAGATAAACACCAAATGCGGTCGCTCGACATTCAGATATTTAATCACTTCAGTCGTAAACGTCTCCCATCCTTTCCCCCGGTGCGAGCCAGCTTTATGTGCTTCCACCGTCAGTACGGTATTTAATAATAATACGCCTTGCTTCTGCCATGCCGCCAAACTCCCCCGCGGGTTTGCATGACGGCCGATATCGTTATCAATCTCCTTATAGATATTCACTAGAGATGGCGGCACGGGCTGCGAATTCGGCACCGAAAACGCCAACCCCTCCGCCGCTCCCGGCGTATGATATGGGTCCTGCCCCAATATCACGACCTTCACTTCCGACAAATCCGTCGCAAACGCCCGAAATACCAACTCCTTCCGCGGAAAAATCGTCTTCGTTTCATACTCAGAATGCAAAAACTCCGACAATTCCCTAAAATACGGCTTCTCAAACTCAGCTTTCAAAAACGGCTTCCAACTCTCGTGCATGATATAATTATAGCATGGCAAAATTATATTTTAGATATGGAGCCATGGGTTGCGGCAAGACCATGCAGCTCCTCCAAGTAGCGTTCAACTACGAAGAACGCGGCCACAAAGTCTGCGTTATCAAACCCGCCACCGATACCAAGAACGGCACCAAGCTTCTCACTCGCATCGGCCCCGAGCGCGAGACGAACTTCTGTTTCGACCGCGCAACCAACCTCTACGACAAAATTAGCGCAAAATACAAAGACGTCCAATGTGTCCTAGTCGACGAATCTCAATTCCTCACCAAAGACCAAGTCGACCAACTCATGCAAGTCACTATTGACCTCAATATCCCCGTCATGTGCTATGGCCTCCGCCTCAACTTCCGACGCGAAGACGGCGGCTTCGAAGGCGCCACCCGACTCCTCCAAATCGCCCACGACATCGAAGAAATCAAAACCATTTGCGAATGCGGCCGCAAAGCCACCTACAACGCTCGCTTCCTAGATGGCAAACTCGTCGCCGACGGCCCCGACGTTCTCATCGACGACGGTAAAAGCAAAATCGAATACCGCGCCATCTGCCCGGCGTGCTATGAAAGGTATCTTAAATGTACGTCGTAATCGAAGGCCAAGACGGCACCGGCAAATCCACCCAAGCCGAGTTGCTTAAGAAACACTACGAAGCCCAAGGCAAACAAGTTGTCCTCCTCGAGGAACCCGACGGCGACCTCCCTCAGGCGCACGATCTACACGATATGATTCTGACTCGCGGCTATCATCTCGAACCTCTCACCAACGTTCTTCTTTTCACTGCTGCTCGCGTTGAACTCTGGCACAAAATCGCCGAACCGGCCCTCCGCGCCGGCGGCATCGTAATCTCCGCCCGCAACTACTGGTCCACCCTCGCCTACCAAGGCTACGGCGAAGGCGTCTCGCGCAGCAAAATCATCCGCCTCACCAAATCAATGCTCCCCGACAAATATATCCACCCCGACTACGGCTTCATTCTTACCGTCTCCGACGCGGTTCGCCTCGCACGCCAAGCCCACCGTGGCAAAGCCACTGAGACTTTCGAAGCTAAACCTTCCGACTTCCAACAAAAAGTCAACGCCGCCTACCCCAAAATCGCCAAAGAATTCAACCTCACCCTCATCGACGCCTCCGGCACCATCGACGAAATCTTCGCCACCATCAAACAACAAATCCACTCCAGGTAGCAATCTTAATTCGTCAGAACAAAACCTTGACACGTGTATAAAAATGCCATATAATCATAAGCATGAAATATGTACATGCATCTAAAAAAATATCGCTATCATTATCGATTCTAACAATACTTAGCGGCATAACTCTTATCTCTACTAAAGCTTCCGCCGACACTGAAGTCATAGACCAAGTTCGTCTCATTGTCCCTATCGCCTGTACTATGACTGGTGAGAATACTTCCCATACCGCTACATTAGATCCTGGTACTTATTCTGGAGCAGCTGACAGTGGATACAAAAACGGTATCGGTAAGACCACCCTCACTGCTATATGTAATGACGATAATGGCTTCTCCATATATGCTATAGGATACACTGGTAATCAATATGAAGGAGAAAACCACACTAAACTCATCGGACAATCAACGAGTAGTACTATATCTACTAAAGCCTATGCAAATGGAGACACTGCATCCAACTGGTCCATGAAACTAACCAAAGTCACAGACTCTACAGTATCCTACAATCCGCAGAACCTCACCATCCAAAGTGATACAGAAGGCTCATTTGATACATGGCATAGTGTACCAGATGCTTATACCAAAGTAGCCGAATATCATGCCAACACCGGTTCCTCTACCACTGACACTACACTAGGTGTCAAACTAGAAACCACCTACGCAGCCTACATCTCATCCTCTCAACCAGCTGATACTTATGTAGGACAAGTTAAATATACTATGGTGCATCCATATAACAATACACCAAAAGACGGACCAATCACTGACTGTCCAGCTAATAGTATTTGTTATTCTCCAAATGCTAATGATACAGAAGGTACTATGGGCCAACAACCTATCACTGATAGCGATACATCTACCACTCTTTTAGCCTCCAACTTCAGTAGAACCGGCTACGGCTTTGCAGGCTGGAGTGATAGATACGATTATTCTAATAATAATGGTGCTAAATTCTATGGTCCACAAGAAACCATCTCTTTTGATGCAGGTAAGTATTCAACTGCCAATGGTGGTCTCAGACTCTATGCAATCTGGATTAAATCCGAAGGCAGTATCCAGGACTCCACCACCGTTTCTACCGTCTGTAATCGTTTAGACACTGCCCCAACCGACGGCACTGCAAATCTATCTAGTGTCTCCGCTCTTACCGACCAGCGTGATAATAACACCTACGCTATCGCTAAACTTGCCGATGGTAAATGCTGGATGATTGAGAACTTAAGACTAGAAGCCGAAGGCACCAGAACTCCAGAAAAACAAGCCCTCACTCAAGGTTACGGTACATCTACTACTTACGGCAACTTCTCAGGTCTAGCTGACGCAGAATCCGCCAACTTCTCCAACTCTACCGCAGCTAACAGTCTTTATTATTCTGGTACCCAGAGCGGTGACGCTACTATAAACATTGGTACATCTAACTACCCAGGCTATCGTATGCCACGTTATAATAACCTCAATACTCCAGCAAATGCTAATGAAAGACCACAGAATCCAACCAGTGACTTATTTACTACCAATAACACAACTGCCGGTATGTATAGCTATGGTAACTACTACACTTGGCATGCGGCCATAGCAGATCTTACCTACAATGGTACTAATAACCAATCTACTACCAATACTTCACTATGCCCTACTGGTTGGCGACTTCCACTTGGTGGTGCCAGTACTGGTGATATAGAACAAGGCGCAGCTGACACGGCTAACAAAGTCGGAGGATTCTCTTACTTAGATAGAAAAATGGGTGGTACAGGAGGAGTGGACCAATCCACCGCAGCAACTTCTCTACGTTGGCGTACATTTCCAAATAACTTCCTCTACTCCGGCAACTTCAGGATATCGTCGGCGGACAATAGAGGTGTCGTCGGCTACTATTGGTCGTCTACTGCAAACAATCGCTACAATTCGTACTCCCTGTACCTGGATAGTTCCTTCGTGTTCCCAGGTATCAATGTCGACTATAAGCACGGCGGCTACAGTATTAGGTGTACGGTATCGGCCGGTACTTAAGTTGCGCCTTCTATCCCAAATCACTTCCTGGTTAAAGCGATTTACTACAACCACCCCAGCAGCCTTACTTTCTTCGCATAAAAATGATTTGTTTTGCGTAATTCTTATCATAATCCCAGTCATGCGAGCGCTCATCCTGAGTAAAATATAGAAACACTGCACATTGGGGTGGCAAGAATCGCATACCCCCATAAAAACCACCGCAATTTGCATAAAGCGCGAGCATCTGACGGATTATGTAAGAATTACTAGCAAAACAAGTCCAGCGAAGAAAGTAGGGCTGCTGGGTTGGTTGTAATGATACGCACATTAAACCGCGAATGAAGCGCTCATAAATCCATAGTCCAGCGCCATTCGCAGTTTGGCATCATCTCGCGCGACTTACCCTTCCGCAAACTGCGAATTATACAGCTCCGCATAGAACCCATCCGCCTTCAGCAGCGACTCGTGGTTTCCTGCCTCTACAATGGCCCCATCTCGCATCACTAGAATCAAATCCGCATTCCGAATGGTCGATAGTCTATGCGCAATCACAAACGAAGTCCGCCCCGAGGTCAGTCGTTCAAACGAATCCTGAATTAATTGCTCCGTACGGGTATCAACATTTGACGTCGCCTCATCCAGTATCATCATCGGCGGATCAGCCACCATCGCCCGCGCAATCGTAATCAGCTGTTTCTCGCCCGCAGACACGTTGTCGGAATCTTCCGAAATCTCCGTACGATACCCCTTCGGCAGTGCCTCAATGATGTGATTTACATTAGCCGCTTTCGAAGCCCGCTTGATATCATCTAGCGAAGCTGAGAGTCGTCCATAGCGCAGGTTATCCTCCACTGTGCCGGAGAACAGCCAAGTGTCCTGCAGCACCATCCCGAAGAGTCGCCGCACATCGGCACGCTTCATTTCGCGAATTGGCACCCCGTCTATTGAAATATATCCAGATGTTGGTTCGTAGAACCTCATTAGCAAGTTGATAATCGTAGTTTTTCCCGCTCCCGTCGGTCCCACAATCGCCACATTCATCCCAGACTCTACTTTCACTGAGAAATTTCGAATAATCGGCTGCCCTGGCAAGTATTCGAAACAAACATCATGAAACTCCACGGCGCCATGCACTTTCTCAATCGTCCTTGCTGGCGACACATCTGGTTCTTCCTCAGCTTCATTGAGGAACTCAAACACCCGTTCCGACGCAGCTAGCAGTGACTGCATAGTCGAAGTGGTCGATGCGATTTCGGTAATCGGCCGGTTGAACCTCGACACGTATTGAATAAACGCCTGAATGTCGCCGATATTAATGCGGCCCTCAATCACAAATACGCCACCCAGTACGCACACCGCTACGTATCCCAAATTCGTAAACACATGCGTCACCGGGAACGACAAAGACGAAAACACCTGTGCTTTGCGCGTTACGGTTGCCAGTTTCTCATTAGTCCACGTGAAATCCGCCAGAGCATCGTCCTCGTACGAATTGGACTTGAGCACCACTTCGCCCGAGTAATCTTCCTCGATTTTACTATTGAGCGTTCCCAACGTACTCTGCTGCTCGCGGAAATATTTCTGTGCAAATCGCATAATCTGCGCCACCACCAGCACTGAAATCGGCACTACGATAAACGAAATCAAAGACAAAGGCACCGAGATAGTTAGCATCACAATCATCACGCCGACCAGAGTCGTGAGCGACATCGAAATATCTGCAATCTCCTGCGACATCGAGGTCGTCAGTACATCTACGTCGTTCGACATTCGCGACAGCGTATCGCCAAATTGATGTTTGTCAAAATACGCAATCGGCATCCGCGAAATCTTATCCAAAATCTGCTCGCGCAAATCCTTCGTATATCTCGCTGACACTATTGCGAGGATATAAGCCTGCCCATAGCCCAAGGCCGCCGAAGCTACAAATAGCCCAATCACCAAAATCGCCTTCGCTCCTAGTGCTGACCAGTCAAGCTCCGGATAGGAATTCACGGCAATAGTAGTCATATCGCCAAGAATCTTTGGAATAAATAATCCCAGAATCGCCGAAGCAACAGTAAGTAGCACCGACGCCAAAATCCACCAACGATATTTCCGAATCGATTTCAAAAATATCATAAACGACACGCGCATGTTCTTCGGCTTTTCGCCCTTACCATTAGGCCGCGGCATAAGACCCCCTTTCTAAGCTGCTCTTCCCAGCAGACTCCGCCGTGCCATCTTGTGAAGCAGCTCGTTTTGATTCGACCTTGGCGTCATATTTCTCCGCCAACTTCAACTCGCGCGCATATTCCGCATCCGACAGCTGCGACTTTACGATCTCCTGGTATACCTTGCATGAGCGCAGTAGCTCCAAGTGCCGTCCCTTCCCCATCACCTTGCCGTTATTTAGTACCACTATCTGGTCTGCATCTTTAATCGTCGATACCCGCTGTGCGACAATTAGCACCACGGCTTCAGCGGTCACTTCCTTCAATGCTGCCCGTAGCTTCGCATCGGTCTTCATGTCGAGCGCCGAGAAAGCATCGTCGAACACAAATATATCCGGATTCTTGCAGATCGCCCGCGCGATCGACAAGCGTTGCTTCTGTCCACCAGACACATTGGTACCTCCCTGTGCAATGTGTGATTCGTATTTCTTCGGCAATTTCTCGATAAAATTCTCCGCCTGCGCAATCCGTGCCGCCTTGTGTACCTGCTCGTCAGTAGCTGTCGGCGCCCCGAATTTAATATTCGACTTCACGGTGCCCGCAAAGAGCATCCCTCGCTGCGGTACCAGCCCAATCCGTCGCATCAAATCTTCCTTGGCATAATTACGAATCGGCACTCCATTAATCAACACTTCCCCGCTCGAAGCCTCGTAGAACCGCGGCACCAAATTCACCAGCGTAGACTTCCCTGACCCAGTCGAACCAATGAATGCCACCGTCTCGCCCGCGACCGCCTTGAATGATACCGAGTCGAGCACCTTCTCGTTCGCTCCAGGGTAACGATAATCCACGTTTTTAAACTCCACCGAAGCAAGTTTCTCTGGCACCCCCTCCGTCTTCTCACGCCAAGTGATTTTCGACTTTCGCATCAGTACCTCATTAATACGGTGTGCCGACACATTTGCCCGTGGCAACATCACGAACAGCATCGACATCATCAAAAACGACATCATCACGAACGTCACATACTGCGCAAACGCCGTCATATTCCCGAGATAAGCAAAATCTTTCTCGAGCAACGAAATCCCAATCCACGAACACAGCAAAGTCGTCCCATTGAAAATAATATTAATTAGTGGATTTTGCAGTTCCAAAGTCTTATCAATAAAAATCAATAATCGTGTCAGCTTGTCATTGGTTTCACGAAACTTCTTCTGCTCCAATTTCTCATTATTAAACGCTCGCACTACCCTTAGCCCCGTCAGGTTCTCGCGCGTAATCAAAGTCACCCGGTCAATCAGCCCCTGGAAAATCTTAAACTTCGGCACCACCAGCGACATAATCGTAATCACCGAGCCCAGTATCGCCGCCGCGCCGACCAGGATAATCCAGCTCATATCCGGCGCGGTATTTATCGCCATCACGACCGAGATAATACAAAACAGCGGCGCCCTCAGCATCATCGACAACATCATAATAATCACGCCCTGTACCTGATTCACGTCGTTTGTAGTCCGTGTTAGTAGCGACGCAGTCGAGAAATCTTTCATATCTAGCACGTTCATATTGAGCACCTTGGCAAATACCGCTGCCCGAATATCGCGTGCGAAATTCGACCCCACTCTCGCCGAAAAATAGCTCGACACAAACGACGCCACCGCCGACACCAGCGCCACACCAATCATCTTGAACCCTGTCATCCAGATGAAATCTGTATTTCCTGGCACAATGCCATCATTAATAATATCCGCCATCAAAGCCGGCAGCACCAGCGTCGTAAACACCTGTGCACCAGTCGCAACGACCAGTATCAATACCTGCCACCAATATGGCTTCAAATATCGCAAAAGTTTAAGCATGTCTACCCATTATACATCTTTTTCTGCACACTTACCAGTCTTCAAATCCTTCACTAAGCCTCTAGCCTTCAAGTAATGTTCCAAAGAATCGTATTTGCCATCATTATATTTACCCGTAGCAATATCTGTCGCAAAATCAACCCCCACATAGCGATAATGCCAAGTCTCGAATAGCCCAGTCGACCCATTCTCGTCAACATTCATCGGCTCGCTCATCGGACCACCTGCCCAGTCTTCCGGGAAACGGTCAATAAAACCATATTTATACGAGTTTTCACGCAACCATTGCCAATCAGGATGTGCTTCGTAAGTACTCGTATCGAGTGAAGTCCCATATGTTGCGTCGACCAAATCGCAAGCAAGACCAGTATGATGGTCTGACGCTCCAGTCGGCATACAAAGTCTCCCGCAATTGGTACCGACCTCACGGTAACACGATACGGTTTGCATTTCTTGCCCAGGATAGTCCGCCTTATATGCGGTCAGCATTTCATTCAAATGTTCACCCGCCTCAGCATCAATCAGATTATCGCCGTTCCAGGCATTCAGCTCTCGAATGCCATACGTCGCATTAAGGCTAATCAATTCGTTGCGCCTTGTCGCGATAAAATCTTCCTCCACCACGAAATTCGGGTTCACCAGCATTAAGCTGCCGTAATTGGCAGTGCAGTTGGCCGTAGGTGCATTGGTGAGAGGAGTAAGTTCCGGCATCGACTGAACATTTGACTTCTTGTCGGTATTATCCGGCTCATTGAGCACACTGAAAGGTTCCGTCTCTATCTCGTCGTTGGTCTCATTAATCCCCCACCCAAAGACGATAGCAAGTTTCTCATCGAGGCTATGATCTCCTTCCACTGAAACGATCTTGACTCCGAGCCATACTATAATAATTCCCAAAATCGCCAAAAATACCCCCAAAACCACCTTGGATATAGCATTATTTATTCTGAACGACATGTTTTTTCTCCTCTCTCTTACGTTCTAAATACATCGAAAAATATACAATTGGTCCCATGATGATGTAAATATAATAAGAGAAGAATCTCCATACTAGCATCGCCCAGAAAACATATCCAGACGACAATGCAGAAAATACTACGTAGAATGTTCCTTCGGCTGCCCCGGCATTACCTGGTGTCGGCACGAAATATACCGCACTCGTTACTGCAACTGTCGTCACAAAACAAGGCAAGAAATCAACTCGTCCACCAAAAGCCGTCAATACGAAAAACGGAATCATCGATACCAATACGTGAAATAGAATTGAGAGCAAAATCGTCTTCACAAATAAGCCTTTCGTCTTCAGGATTTTGCGGACACACCGAGCATACTCGTTCACTTCATATTCGGTTTTTTGGATTGTTTCGTTTTTTCTTTTGACGATACGAATCTTGGCCAAAAACTTCACTACAATCGTGATGATTTCGGTGGTCGCTTTGGGCAAAAATGTCGCAATCATCACTGTTACCGGCCAGAACGCATAGAAGAGTAAACCAAAACACGCCGTACCAATCAGCACGGCATTATTGATAGACATGCTACCAAGTAAAAAACAAAACGCAGCGATAATAATAAATCCGATTTGCCCTGAAATCATACCGAATATCGGCACTGACGTTGACGCACCGTGTGGTAAATCGCTATTCTTGCGCATGTAATAAATCTGAAATGGCTGACCACCTATTGCCGCCGGCGTGACGTTGTCGTAGTATCGTCCGAGTAGTACTGTGCGACGGGCTACTTTGCGTGCCCGTTTGTGGTCAAATTTGGCCTTATCTTTTGTCATCTCGCGCATCATCAGAATATACTTGCCAATTTCGCAAGTCATGGCAACCAAGAAACACGCCGCAGCTGGCAACAAGAACCACCAGTTCATCGTCACCTCCGAAAGCGCCGCCGCGTTTTCGGAATTGCCAAACTCAGAAACAGCCGTAATTGCAATGACTGCAACGTTAAGCAATACAAAGAATATGATTAAAAGCGGTTTCTTGAGGATTTTCTTGGGAACCAAAGCTTTATTATCAATATCTGGTGATTGTTCTGACATTCTATTCCCTAGCCGCCTTGAGATTTGGGTATTCTTCAATCAGTACACGGATACATCCCGCAATCGGAATTGCTACAATCGCACCAATCAAGCCCAAAGTATACATGCCAATAGTCACAGCACACAAAATTACAACTGGTTGTAGCTTCAAGGCATCGCCCTGAACTTTTGGTGCAATGATATTGTTCTCTACTTGCGAATAGACGATATACACTACGGCAAAAATCCCCGCCGCAATCGGACTCGAAAAGAACAATAGTAGCGTCACTAGTGTTCCACCAATGAACTGCCCAAACATCGGAATGAGATAAAATAGCATCGTAATCATTCCCATCGGTATAGCCAGGCTTGAGGAGATATTGAGAAATAGTGACAGTAGTAATACAATCAAACCCGAAGCCAACCCATCAATCATGGCAACTAGAACCTGCCTGGACACGTAAATCGAGACGACATTGGCCATCTTGGTTATCACGTCGCGTGCTACGACGGCTGTCTTGTTCCCTGGTTTATCGGCACCTACCGTCTTCCAGAGTTGTGATAGCATCTCCGGACCTTCAAGCAAGAATAATAAGGTTAATACGAGTATCAGGACAATCTTCATTACTACATCGGCCACGCCGCTGACGCTAGACATCAAGTTGTTGCTGAGGAATCCCATCATATTGTTCGAAATCTCCGACATCGCGTGCGTGATGCCATCGTGTAAATTCTCAATCCCGATATGGCGGCCAAACTCATTTACGCCATCCCATCCCCCAAACGTCTTCTCGAAAGTGTCTGGGAAATTCTCAATGAAATGCGCCGTCTCATTCACGACAACCGGTCCCACAATCGCTACAATCGCACCAATCACTAACACCACAATCAAATAGGCCATTACTGCAGACAAGGTCTGGTGTTTCTTGTCCTTGCCAAACATCTTGATGAAAAAATCATTAACTTTGCGCACCAGTGGCTTAAGCGCTAAAGCCAAAAATATCGACGCACCGACGACAAGCAGGCCCATCCAAGCCTTGTAGACGAAGAAAATCACCAACATAATACCAAGCGGTACTAACCAGAACTTGATAAAAGTATTCAAATCAGTCTCAATTCTTTTTGCCATAAGCCTCCTTCATAGACTTATTGTAGCACAAATGCTATAATTGTGTAAATGAAATTATTAATGCACACCTGCTGCGCTCCGTGCAGCGTTTATTGTATTGACAGTTTGCGCTCTGAGGGCATCGAGCCGACGCTTTTTTGGTATAATCCCAACATCCATCCGTACATTGAGTATAAAACCCGCCGCGACTGTCTCAAAACCTACGCCTCCAGTATCGACGTCAAGTTGATTATCGACGAAGAATATGGTCTCGACGAATTCTGTCGTAACGTGGTCAGCGACCTTGAGAACCGTTGTGTCAATTATTGCTACCGCAAGCGCCTCACCGAGACGGTCCGCTACGCCGCAAAACATGGCTACGATACTTTTACGACCACCCTACTTGTGTCACCCTATCAAAAACACGAGGAGCTTGTCAAAGTCTGCGAAGATCTCGCCGCTCTCTCTGGCGTCAAATTTCTCTACCGCGATTTCCGCGTCGGTTTCCGCGAAGGTCAAGCGAGAGCTCGTGAGCTCGGCCTCTATATGCAGAAATACTGCGGCTGCATCTTCTCCGAAGAAGACCGCTATCGCAAACAAATTACAAGAGATCTCGCGAGTTGCGAAATCGGTCAAACTAGTATATAATATACGAACATGTTAGTATCGGATTATAACTATGATTTGCCCGACGAGCGTATCGCAAAGTTCCCGCCTAAGGAACGCGGCTCCACTCGTCTCCTTGTTTTGAACCGTCAAACCGGCGCTATCCAAGATTCCTATTACCGCAATCTTGATGAATTCTTGAATCCAGGCGATGTGTTGATTCTGAATGATACGCGCGTGATGCAATCGCGTCTCTTCTGTACGCTTCCTGACGGTCGCCAGCGCGAACTTGTCGTTCTCGAACGCCACGGCGACGAACCCCAGCGCGTGATGTACCGCGGCAAACTCCATGAAGGCGATGAACTTCTTGTTTGTGGTCAGAGTTTTTCTCGAACTGAGGGGGTCCGGAGCCTGGCAAGGCGAGGGGTAGCGCCGGCCGCCCGTGGCGACGGGCCGGCCGGACGCGCCCCGAAGAGCGAGAAAAATCTGACCATAAAGAAGATTCTTGGCAACGGTATTGCTGAAGTTGAATCTGACGTGCCTTTGGCCGAACTCGCAGAACAATTCGGTACCGTTCCTTTGCCACCATATCTTCATCGCGATGCAACTGATGACGACAAGAAACGCTATCAGACCGTCTGGGCTAAGCACATGGGTTCCGCCGCCGCCCCTACGGCCTCACTTAATATGACCGAAGATTTACTAAACCGCTTGAAGCAAAAAGGCGTGATTATTAAATATTTAACCCTCCACGTCGGCCTCGGCACTTTCCTCCCCATCCGCTCCGACAAAGTCGAAGACCACCACATGCATTCCGAATGGTACCACATCCCCGACGACACCCTTGATGCAATCCGGGCGATACAAGCTGAGCGAGAATCAGCAAATGCTTCCCTCCGGGAAACTTGTGGAGAGCTTGACCGAAATGCCTTCTCTGAAGGGGGTCCGGAGCCTGGCAAGGCGAGGGGTAGCGCCAGCCGCCCGTGGCGACGGGCCGGCTGGACGCGCCCCGAGGAGAAGGCATTCGGTCAGAACTCACCACGGGTTGTTGCCCTCGGCACCACAGTCGCTCGTACTCTGGAATACTACGCCAGAACCGGCAAACCCGAAGGCGAAGATGATATTTTTATCTATCCCGGCTTCGAATTCCAGCTAGTCGACGCCCTTATCACGAATTACCACGCCCCCAAATCCACCGTTCTCATGCTCGCCAGCGCCTTTGCCGGCTGGGACCACCTTAAAGCCGCCTACGACCACGCCCTCGCCGAGAAATACAACTTCCTAAGCTATGGAGACTCAATGCTAATATGTTAAAGTTCGACATCCATCATAGACAAGGCCTCGCCCGCGTCGGCATCATTCATACGCCGCACGGCGACATCAAGACACCCGCTTTTGTGGGTGCCGCCACGCGCGCCGTCGTCAAAGCTCTCACCATGCAAGAAATGAACGACCTCGGCTCGCAGGCGATTCTAGCGAACACCTATCATTTAATTCTCCGCCCCGGCACCGACCTCATCGAAGAAGCCGGCGGCCTCGCGACCTTCAATTCCTGGCATAAACCAACCTTCACCGACTCCGGTGGTTTTCAAATCTTCAGCCTCCCCAATGTCAAAATCACCGAAGAAGGAGTTAAATTCAAATCCCACATCGACGGCCGCAATTTCGAAATGACTCCCGAATCCTCCATGCAGGCCCAATGGGCCATCGGCGCCGACATTCACATAGCTTTCGACCATCTAGCGAAATCCGAAAGCCGCGCCGACATGGAGGAAGCCATGCATCGCACCCACCGCTGGCTCGACCGCTGCGTCGACGAACACCTGAGGCTCGAGGATAGACGTAGCATGCTTTTTGAAGGGCCTCCGGAGGCTGGCAAGCCGAGGATGAGCGCGCCTCGCCCGTGGCGACGGGCCGAGGCGACGCAGCCCGAAAAAAGCATGCTAGTCTATCCGCAGTACCTCTACGCCGTCGTCCAAGGCGGTACGTTTAACGACCTTCGTGCCGAGTCCGCAAAATATTGCGCCGCCAAGCCCGTCGATGGCTTCGGCATCGGTGGTGTCTTTACGGCCGACGGCATGGGCGAAATGCTCCAGACAGTGAACGCTATTTTGCCCGAAGACAAGCCTCGTCATCTCCTCGGCATGGGCCAGGAGCCGCTCGACTTATTTATTGGCGCTGAGTTCGGCTGTGATACCTTTGACTGCGTCGGCCCTACTCGCATGGCTCGCAATGGTTCCCTCTATACCAAGGACGGCCGCATCAACATCAAGAACGCCAAATACACACGCGACTTCACTCCTCTCATGCCCGACTGCGACTGCGAATGTTGCAAGAATTACACCCGCGCCTACCTCCACCACCTTTTCAAAACCGACGAAATCACCGCCAAAGTTCTCGCCAGCATCCATAACGAGCACTTCATCGTTCGTACTGTCGATCATATTCGCGCAGCCTTGCAAGACGGCTCTTTCCAGGACTACAAACAGTCATTCTTGAGTCGTTATTATCAAAAATAGGACTTCACATTCTTCATAGTATGATATAATAATGATAGTGCTTATTAGAAAGCGCTTAATACTATTAAGAGAGGTACCATGCTATCATTCAAGCGTTATCAAACTATCATTATTTTATCAATTACTATCGTGAGTCTGGCTCTTGCGGACTGTGCTATTGATTCCTCTGCTCTCACCTACCAAAACTCCGTAGACGTAGAATTCACCATCAACCCCTCAATCTCAATTAATCTCTCATCAAATGACCTCATCATCGACAATCTTACGCCCGGCAATAGTAGTGATAGCAATGTCATCACTGCTACTGTTTCCACCAACGCTGGCTATGGTTACTACATGTCGGCAACAGCTGGTACTAGCTCTACTAACACAAATCTCACCAGCCCCACCGGCAGTATCTTCACTAACCTCTCATCTAACGCAGCCACACTCAGCTCCTTCCCGGACAATTACTGGGGTTACTCCTACTCCACCGACGACGGCTCCACCTGGATTAGCGGCAGTCAAGGCAATACCAATACTGGTTATGATGGTCTCCCGTTAGATAACGACGATAGTGGTGCTACCGGCATTATCCTTACCAGTACAGACTCTTTCACTAACTCCGGCTCTGTCAAATTCAAAATCGGTGCCAAAGCTTCCTCCACTCAAGCCTCCGGCACTTACACCAATACAGTCAACTTCTACGCTGTAGCCAACCCTGAACCACAATTGGGCCCAGAACCATGCGTAGCGCGTAAAATCTGCTACAACGTAAATTCATTAACTACCACAGAGGGGAGTATGGGGAGGCAAGAAAAGAATGATAGTAACGGAAATATAACCGATGGCTCCACTGTTACCCTCCTCGCCTCTAACTTCAGCAAACAAGGTTATGGCTTCGCCGGGTGGTCTGATACTTACGACTACAGTGGTAACTTATATGGCCCACAAGAAACCATCACTGCCCCTACCGGCACCGCCGCAAACGGCCTCTCTCTCTACGCCATCTGGGTCAAATCCGAAGGCAGCATTCAGGACCCCACCACCGTTTCTGCCGTCTGTAATCGCCTCACCGCCGCTACTCCCAGCACTACTAAGACCCTAAACTCCGTCTCTGCCCTCACCGACCAACGTGATAACCAA
>CAMNPZ010000016.1 GCA_946548715.1 uncultured Candidatus Saccharibacteria bacterium | reverse complement strand
CCGAGTTCGGGGGCGACGGACTCCATGTTTTGTTTGAGGATAGTTGTGACTTCGTCTTGTTGCGAGGCGTCGCATTCGACAATGAGAGAGTCGTGGACTTGCATGACGAGGTCGGCGTCTTTTGGAAGAGCGCGGTCAACATTGAGCATGGCGCGCTTCATGAGGTCGGCTTCGGTGCCTTGGATAGGCATATTCTGGGCGGCGCGCTCGGCGGCTTGGCGGATGACGAAGTTACTGGATTTGACATCGGGAGTGGGGCGGCGACGGCCGTAGTAGGTCTCGACGAAGCCTTGTTCCCTGGCCTGCGCGAGGGTGTTTTCCATATATTGCATAATCGGCGCGCGAAGCTTGCGATAGTTGTCCATGAACTGTTTGGCGTCGGCGAAGTTCATATGAGTGGCTTCGGCGAGGCCATTAATGCTCATACCATAAATGATGCCGAAGTTGATGGCTTTGGCGGCGCGGCGCTGGGTCTTGGTGACTTGGTCTAGCGGAATGCCGAAGGCCTCGGCGGCGGTCTTAGTATGGATGTCGACACCGTTATTGAAATCGTCGATGAGGGGTTGGTCGCCGGCTAGGACGGCGGCGAGGCGAAGTTCGAATTGTGAATAATCGGCGGAGACGAGAACTCGGCCATCTGGTGCGATGAAGCCTTGGCGGATGCGTTTGCCCTCTTCGGTGCGAACAGGGATGTTCTGAAGATTGGGATCCTTGGAGCTGAGGCGTCCGGTGGCAGTAACATTCTGGGTGAAGGTGGTATGGATACGATTGTGGTTGTCGGCAAGGGTCGGCATGGGGATAATATAGGTGCTGAGTAGCTTGGCGGCTTCGCGGTATTCAATGATTTTGGCGATGATAGGGTGGGCGGATTTTAGCTTATCGAGCTCTTTGGCGCCAGTGGAATAGCCGCGAGTGGTTTTCTTGATGCCTTTGGTGGTAAGCGCTAGCTTGGTGAAGAGAATTTCGGAAAGTTGGACGGGAGAATTGACGTTGAACTCTACACCAGCGAGTTGGTGGATGTCGCGTTCGAGCTTAGCGACTTCTTTGGTATATTCGGCTTGGAGGTTGGCAAAGTAAGCACGGTCGATAAGCATGCCTCTCGCTTCCATTTTGTAGAGGACCGGAATTAATGGGAGGTCGAAATTCGTGTAGATGTCGTAGAGTCGAGGATAGTGTTGAAACTCAGCGAATTGGGCTTGACATTCTTCCTCAGGAACGGCGAGATGGGGGACTTCCCTGGCGAGGGGGTTGAGTAGGAATGCGGCTTGGCCGAGATCCCAGAATGATTCGCCTGCCAAAATCTGCTTCGCGACGTCCTTGTTATCGTGCATTAATTGCTTGATGTCCCAATCAACTATCGCTGGCAAAGGGCTCAATAGACCTTTCTTCGGTCCGCTTCGCTCGCGCCCGTCGTTACGGGGCTCGCTCGCTATCTCGCTCCCGTTGTCGCGAACGACCTCAGAAAGGTCAATTTGAGCCCTTTCCGAATCTATTGTCTTTTTGGATTCGTCGGAAGACTTTGCGAGTTTGCGGATGAGGGAGGAGAATTCGAGTTTGCGGAGGCCGGCGATGACTTGAGCGTGGTCGAAGTGGAAGTCGGGGAGGTCATTTAGACTCACGGGGGCGTCGAAAATGATTTGGGCGAGTTGTTTTGACATGTAGGCGGAGTCGCGACCGGCTTCGAGTTTGGTTTTGGTGGAGCCTTTGATTTCGTCGAGGTGCGTATAGATACCGTCGAGGTCATGATAATCGTTGAGGAGTTTGGCGGCGGTTTTCTCGCCGATGCCGGGGACGCCGGGGATGTTGTCGGAGGAGTCGCCCTTGAGAGATTTGAGGTCGAGGAATTGGGATTTCTTAATGCCGTATTTGGCTTCGATTTCGGCGATGTCGATTTGTTCGATATTAGTGAAACCTTTTAAGATACGCCACATGTGGGTGTTTGCGTCGACGATTTGGAGCATATCGAGGTCAGAAGAAATAATGTAGGTCTCGTAGTCACCGGCTTCGTCGGCTTGGCGGCTTAGGGTGCCGATGATGTCGTCGGCTTCGTAATCGGGTAACTCAACAAAATTCCAGCCGAGGTCGTGGATGAGTTGTTCGAGCAGGGGGATTTGGGTGTAGAAATCATCGCCAGGTTTGACGCGGCCGGCTTTGTAGTCTTCGTAGATGACACGACGTTTGGAAGTGGAGGATTTGGAATCCCAGGCAACGACGACTTTGGTGGGGTTTAGTTTGCGGACGATTTCCATGGCAATGGCGGCAAAACCATAGACGCCGCCGGTGGGCGTGCCGTCGCTGAGGCTGAGAGCACCCATGGCGTAATAGCCGCGGTAGAAAACAGATTTGCCGTCGATGAGTACTAGTCGTTTCATATTATAATCCTATATATTCGCGCCCGATTTTGCGCGAGATTAATGATTTGATAGTGGCGAGAATTCGTGGCTTTTCGCTACAGGCGCCGAGCTCGCAAAGTTCTGTGGTTTGATTGTCGTATTCAAGTGGTGTAGTATTGATACCGTCATAGATAAGCACCGAGCGATTAATTCCCTCGTCTGTGCGGCTTTCGTCTTCAACGAGGATTTTGTCGTCGTAAACATAGTAGCGAGTGCGAATATTGCTGCCTTCGATGTAATTATCTGTGACGGAGAAACGATAGCCTTCTGGAACAGAAGCAGAGACGTCGCCAGTCATCATGGTAATAAAAGAGTAGATGAGAGTGGCAATACATATTGCCGCAAGTGCCCAGAGCGTATAACGCATCCAATTGCCTTTTTTGTAGGCGACGTTTGAGAGCTTTGCGATGTCGGTCAAAATTCAATCTCCTTGAGAATTTTATCTAGCGCTGCGGTGGATTCGTCGACCGTGCCGTTATTTAAGATATAATAGTCGGCGGCGGCGATAGGGCCACCTTTTTCGAGGTTCTCGATTTCGCTGCGGTCGCGCTCACGGATGGCTTTGCCGTCAAAGGCACGGCCGGGGCGCTTGGCAACGCGGTCGTAACGGATATTTTTGTCGACTACTACCGCGATGAAAGTGAGGCATTTCGGAAATTCGTGTTTCAAGATTTTATATTCGGTCCAAGAGTAAACGCCGTCCAAGATAATACGTTTCTGGCCGGCAGCAATGAGATCTTTGGTCTCGGCGATGACTTGACGGACGACCCAGTCCTTCCCTTCTTGTTCGCGGATTTCTTCGCGAAATTTCTTCTCGGATTCACCGTCCTCGGTGCGGACGATGCCGCGTTTTTCCATTTCTTTGTAAATCATGCCACCGAAGTATACTTTCGGGTAGCCTTTGTTGGTGAGATGGTCCACCAATACTGATTTGCCAGAGCCGGACATGCCGACGATGGCGATGATTTTGACGTTGTCCATGGTAATAGTATAGCATACCTGTGGTATAATGGGGTATGGGTAAATTTTTTACGACCGAGGAGCCTCTTGATAAAATCATCGCGGAGACGATGCCAGAGAAGCAAATTTTGGAGACGAAGCATATTTTGACAGGGTGGACAAACATCGTGATTGAAGTAGCGACCGATAAGGGGTCGTATTTTTTCCGGTTCCCGAGAAATCCGTTCTGGTCGCGGATGATTGTGAAGGATGCGGCGGTGTGCAATTTTGTAGACGGAAAAACATCATATTATACACCACAAATGAAACTATGCTACGACGCGAAGGGGCGGCCGTTTTCGGTGCATCAGAAAATTGAAGGATACACGCTAGGTGACAGGATTTATCATTTATCACATACGGCGATTACAGGTGTGGCGTATGACGCAGCGAAGTTTATTAAGGAGTTGTCGGGGATTGATTTGCGCGGGGCGCCGAAGGAAGTGAAATTCCCATTAAGTGAGTTCTTACACGAGCTGGATTATGAGCATTATGACAAGCACATTGATGCCGACCATGAATATATTCGGGAAAATGATGGCGATTCCCTGGTGCATGGGGATTTAAACCTTGGAAACATCCTGCTTGACGAAAATGACAAAATGATTGGGGTGATTGATTTTGCGTTTGCGGGGATTGGAAATCCGAATATGGACGTGGCACGAATGGTGTCGCGACCGGCGCCAGAAGAGTTCGAGAAAGCGTTCCTGGCGTATTTTGATAACACTGAAGAGATTACGCGAATGCGAGATGCGTGGAAGCATATTGACAATGGCTACGCGGAGCATATCCGGGCGAAGTTCCCGGAGATTAGTTTAAATCAGCTGTAAGGTAAGAGATTTTGGCGTCGCGGCGGGCGTCGTCGTCACGCGCCGGTAGGTCATCGCGAGAAGAGTAGTCGGCAAAGACGTTGAGACAACCCTTGATGGGTCCGTCGTAGATGGGAGGTTTGTCGTAGACACTCCAGAGGATAATGTGGGTGTCGGGGGATTTTGCCGCGTAGAACTCGAGGGCTTCGGAAGTGGCGCGGATGAATTCTTGCTCGGTTGCTTTGGAATGGCGCCAGGCACGGCCTTGCAAGAAGCGCTCGGTAACAGTGGGCGAGACGGCAATCATGAGAATGAGCATTTCATAATTCCCTGCTTTTGTCAGTTCGAGGAGGATGGCTTCAATTTCGGGAGCGAGCAAGGTAACATCCAGAATAATATCGTAACCGCCCTTGATGAGTTCGGAGAGAGTAAGGAATAGCATAATGGTAGCAAATTCGTCGGTGTGTTTGCGGAGATTTTCTTCGCCGTAGAAGTCTTTGATTTCCTGGTAGTGAGGATGATATTCGACAAAGCGGCGAGCGGCCATGAGGATGGGCTCGTAATTATTCTTATTGCAGTAGGCTTCGACGGCGGGGAGGATTTGGGTGGTTTTGCCGGAGCCGGAGACACCAGCGATGCGAATGAGGTGGCGATTCTGGGTTGCAGCGAGAGTAAGGTCAGAGACGGCTTGCTTCAAAATAGCGGGATATTCGCCCATGGAGACTTGCCATTCGGGCTTAACCTGAGAGGGCCAGTGAGATTTCATATAATTAATAACAGTGGCTAATTGTGAATCACTTTGAGACATTTGGTTCCCTTCTTGATTTCGATAGTTTTGATGTCTTTGAAAACTTGATATTCGCCTTCGGCTTGGAGTTCGACGGTGGCGGGCTTGGTAAATTCAAGAATATCGCCGGTGGTCTCGGTGCCTGGGGTGCGGACGAGGATGGCGGCGACCATGAGTTTGAAGAGGCGCCAAAAATTGGTGAGGCGGTCAGTCATACTGCGGAACTTGTGCGGATCTAAGTAATCGTCGCCGCCTTTCATGACGCGACACATCGAACGGCCGCTAACGGCGGCATAATCGGAGGTTTTCCGATGTTGGAGTTTGCCGTTTAGTTTGAATTCGGGGATAAATTGGCGTTTGTGGCGATTCTTAAAATACCATTTAACTAAAGCGATATAAGAACGCCAGGAGCTTTTGTAGCCTTTTTGCATTTGCTTGCGGAATTTGGGTTCGTCGAAAAGCTCGCAGGCTTCGGCGGTCATGCCGATGGTGACGTAGCAAGTGGCGTAACGATAGAATTTGCCGTCGACGTGGATTTCGAGAGGGTAAAGCTTCCTGGTGCCTGGATGGGCGGTTCTCGGTCCGCTTCGCTCGCGCCCGTCGTCACGGGGCTCGCTCGCTATCTCGCTCCCGTTGTCGCGAACGACCTCGAACCGCCCATCCGACGCACTAGAACCCTTGGCCTTATCATAATCCGGACCCCCTTCGATAAAGGAATCTTGGTCGTTCACACTAGAAGCTTTATCCTCATCGAAGACATCGTCGAATTTCATGGTGCCGAGGGTACGGGCGAGATCGTTGAAGTTGCCGTAAGGCAGGACGGCGAGGGTGGCGTCTTTGCCGGATTTCAGGATGCCGTTTGAGGCAATAATGCCGGTGGCGTCGCCGCCGGCAGAGAGGACGAGGTCACCGTCTTTGAGAAGTTTGGAGAGTTTCGCAATGTTGTCATCGAGATTGGTGGGTTTCACTTCGTATTTGCCGATAGTGTAGCCTTTCATAGTACGGAGACGACTAATAACTTCCCTGTCGACGTCGACATAGCGAGACGAACGAGGGTTGTAGACAAGAATCAGGCGCTGCATAGGCGAATTACCTCAAGTATTCGTGGAGCTTCTTGGTGTCTTTGTTTTTGCGGAGCTTACTGAGGGCTTTGGCTTCGATTTGGCGAATGCGCTCACGAGTGACGTCGAATTCGGCGCCGACTTCTTCGAGGGTGTGTGGACGGCCACCACCGATGCCAAAGCGAAGACGGATAATCTTCTGCTCACGGTCGGTCAATGTTGCGATGATTTCGGAGAGTTGTTCTTTCAAAATCTGATTAGCAGCGGAATCTTCGGGCGAATCACGTTCTTCGTCTTCGACGAAATCACCGAGAACGGACTCTTCATCGTCGCCTTCACGACTGATGGAGGCATCAAGCGAGGCAATATCCTGCTTAATGCGCATGACGTAATCGATTTTCTCGGGTTCCATATCGAGGGCGGCAGCGATTTCTTCGTTGGTAGGTTCGCGATTTAACTCAGTGGTGAGTTTACGAGTAGTGCGGAGAACCTTATTGATTGTCTCGACCATGTGGACCGGAATACGGATAGTGCGAGCCTGATCGGCGATGGCACGTGTGATAGCCTGGCGGACCCACCAGGTAGCATAGGTACTGAATTTGAAGCCCTTGTCGGGGTCGAATTTGTCGACGGCGCGAAGAAGACCGGTGTTCCCTTCCTGGATGAGATCAAGAAAATCAAGACCACGGCCACCGTAACGCTTGGCGATAGAAACGACAAGACGCATATTGGCTTCGACCATTTTATCCTTGGCCTTCTTGTCGCCTTTCACAATGCGCTGAGCAAGGTCGGCTTCCTCCTCTGGGGTAAGTAGAGGGATTTTACCAATCTCACGAAGATAGAGCCGGACCGAGTCATCAGCAAAAGCATCGACATTTTCGGCGGTGATGGCGAGCTCTTCGTTGCTGAGCTCCTCTTCATTCTCGAGGTCGTCGCTGGCTGGTTCATCGATGTCTAACGGCATTTCGTTTGCATTCAAAATAGTGTCTTTTTTCGATTTCATTGGTTATAAGTATAATGTATTTTGCTAAATAATGCAAGTTAATTGCCGAAGATTAGCCAAAGATTAGGAAAAGCCAATGCATGAGGGCGTAGATGAGTGCATAGATAACAAAGCCGGCGATGACTTCAAATAAATGGCGCTTGGCTTGACGGAGTTTGGGGCTGTTTTGAGGAGCGGTCAGATACTGAACACCTATTACGGTAATACCAATGATGCAGAAAAAGCCCACCACGATGGTCAAAACGTCCGCCAAGAAAAGAAAATCATCTTGGTCAGGAGCGTTCGGGTTAGCAATAAACCCAAAGATTAAAAATAGCGTGAGCGTTTTCATCCTACGAATACTATAACTTATTTCGACTGATTTTGCAAATCGCGAATTTGACGAAGTACCAACTCATATTCTTCGTCACTGTCATCCAAATCTGCTAATTTGGCGGTGAGAATTTGGATTTGCTGTTTGGTGGCTTCAGAGTGATATCGAGCAAGCAATTCGGCAGCTTCTTTTTCGAGGTCAATGTCGTTCGCGATGGAATGTTCTTGGTTGAAGACAAGCTCGAGTTCGGCGAGTTTGGCGTCGTCTTCGGGGATTTCGAGGGGGATTTTGGTCTTAGTCACGCCGCCGAAGATTTTGAGGGCAAGGAGGGAGTTTTCGAGTTTGGTAAGCGTGTCACTCTTGAGGTCGGTTTTGGGCTTTTTGAGGTATTTTTTGGGTTTGGCGGCGAGTTTGCGTTCGAGGCGGTCGCCTTTTTCGCGGAGGATTTCGACCTCGATGCCGAGTTTTTTGGCGACTTTGGCTTCGTAAGTGGCACGTTCGACTTCGTCCTTGACATAGCTGAGAAGTTTGAGGGCGACGTCGGAGTATTTGCGTTTGCCTGGAGCAGAGGAAAGGTCGAGGGTCTCTTCGTATTTATTTAGCAGCCAATCGACGGCGGGGATGCGGCTATTGACAGCTGACTGCCAAAGCTTGGGGTCCTTTTGGATGAGCTCGTCAGGATCCTTGGCGCCATGGTAGTCGGAAATGACGGTAAGATCAAGACCGAGATCGCCGGCCATCATGATGGCGCGCTCGGTAGCTTTGATACCGGCGGCATCACCGTCATAGGCGAGACGGATATCGGTAGTGAGTTTGGAGAGGATTTTGAGATGTTGCTCGGTCATGGCGGTGCCGGAAGTAGCGACGGCTTCTTTGACGCCGGCTTGGTGACTAGAAATGACGTCCATGTTCCCTTCCACGATGACGACGTAACCATTACGGCGAATGGATTCTTTGGCATTATAGAGGCCGAAGATGAATCTAGATTTATTGAAAAGTAAGGTTTCTGGAGTATTGAGATATTTCGGCTCGCCTTGACTAATGATGCGAGCGGTAAAACCGATAACGTTGCCGGTGGTATCGATAAATGGAACCATCATGCGGTCTTTGAAGAGGTCAGATTTAAAACGGTTAAGGAGGCCAGCGGCATCGAGCTCCTGTTCGGTGAAGCCGCGTTTTTTGAGAGCGGTGACTAGGGCTTTGCCTTCTCTCGGAGAATAGCCGATTTTAAATTCCTGGACCGTGCCGCGGTTGAGGTTGCGTTTATAGAAGACGTATTCACAGACGGGCTTGTTGCGGACGAGGCAGGCTTGGTAATACTTGGTGGCTAGCTGCAAGGCTTCTTTGGCACGGAGTTTTTTCTTATTGACGGCTTGGTCGCCACCGCGATATTTGCTGAGGTCGACACCGGCTTGATTGGCGAGTTTTTCGAGGGCTTCTTTGAAATCAATACCTTCGACGGCCATGACGAATGAGAAGATATCGCCACCTTTGTTGGCGGAAAAATCGTGCCAAATGCCTTTCTCGGGCGACACCATGAAACTAGGGGTCTTGTCAACGCCCCATGGAGAGTGCCCTTTGAGATTGCGACCGGCGCGTTTTAGCTCTACGTATTGACCAACGACATCTTCGACCGCAAGGCGAGATTTGATTTCCTCCTTTACGTCGTCCATTGATAATATTATAGCATCTTTATTTGTGAATGCGTGTGGTATAATGGTGATATGGAGAGTCAAGAGTACTTGAATCAAATTTCGGCGAAAGTCGCTCCAGCGAAACCTAAGTCCGGTGTAAGCGGGATTTTGAGTTCAAAAATCACCTGGCTAATAGTCGGGGCAATTGTGTTGTTTATTCTGTTCGCTATTATCGGTGCAGTACTGGGTGCCACTAAAGGGAACTTGAAAAAAGATGCGATTGAATTACAGCTACAACTAGACAGTTTATCTGAAGTGATTTCCGAATATCAGCCAAAAGTTAAGTCTTCCCAACTAAGGTCTAATAGCGCTTCGCTTTCGACGGTAATCACAAACACCAATAGTAAGCTTATGGATTATTTGGCTGAAGCGTATGAGTACAAAAAAAATAGTAATAAAGATTTGGCGGAACAGATAAAGACTGAACAAGATGCTCTACTAAATGAACTGTTTGAGGCGAAAATCACAGGAGTTTTAGATAGAATATATGCACATAAAATGGCGTTTGAAATTACAAAGTTAATGAACGAGGAAGCTAAAATATACAACGAAGCCCGTGACGACGTGCTAAAGAGCATACTAGACGAATCTTACAATAGTCTGAAAACATTATATGATAATTTCAATAATTTTTCAGAGGGTAGTTAAATAAAAGAAAGGAGCAATATGGCTAAATCAGAAGAAGCAGCCAAACTCGCAGAAAAACAAGGTTTAAAAGAGGAGTTCATTGAATTCATTAATCGCGGTTCGATGATTGACCTCGCAGTAGGTGTCGCAGTAGGTGGTGCATTTACGGCGATTGTTAATTCCCTAGTGAATGATATAGTGATGCCAATTGTGGGGCTACTACTAGGTGGCGTAGATTTTACTGGACTCGCAATCCGGGTGCCGAATTTCTTCGGAACTGGAGACGAGGCGGTGATTGCTTACGGTAACTTTATCCAAAATGTTGTGCAGTTCCTCGTGATTGCTTGGGTAATTTTCATGGTAATTAAGGCCATGAACCGCTTGAACCGACGACGCGATGCAAGGAAAGCCAAAAAAGAAGCTAGCGAAAAGAAAGCATAATTGCAGTTTTTCAGCGTTGAAACATGCGCCGCATAAAAATCACAACAGGTCAGGCGGACTCGCCCTGATATTTCAGTATCAGATTCTCGTCCGTGACTGTTGTGATTTTTATCGGGCAGTTTCAAAATGCTTCAAAACTGCAATTATACTTTCTTTTCACTGCGTCATGTTATAGCTGAGGCGGATCAGGTCTTCAATTTCCTGCTGGTTGAGTTGGCCGGCGAGAACTACCTCGATACCGCCTCTGCCATAATAACGCGAATCCATCACGGATTCGTATTTTTGTTTGAGATTATCGCTAAGATTTGCATCACAGCGTACTTCGATAGTGTTGCGATGCATCACGAGAAATGCGAGTTGATCTTTAATAAAGATATCACGGTCTCTTTCGTGTTTGATTTCGTAGGGGCCAATGCCGCTTATTTGAGAAACGTCAAGTACCATTTTAACTCCTCTATACTTCCATTAATATCGTCCAGGGCACGATGGTTTTCGGGCTTGATGAATTTTTTGTCGAGTGCGTTTTCAAAATAGATTTTCCAGGCGGAGACGTCGAGCATGCGGTAATGTAGGCGCTTGTTGAGCTCGGGCATTTCACGCTCGATGAATTTGCGGTCTTGGTGGATAGAATTGCCGGCAAGGTAAACGGGGTGCTTGGAGCTGAAGTTTTGGTTGATGAAAGTTAATAGCTCTTGTTCGACTTCGGCGATGGGTTTGCCGCTTGCATTTTGCGCAATCAGTGCGTCGCGAGATGCGCTGTTTTTCTCCCAGAATTCACCGACCATGCGGTCTTTCATCAACTCGTCGCTTACTTTGACGACTGCTTCGTAGGTCGCGATTTGATTTAGCTCCATGTCGGTGGCAATGGCGGCGACTTCGCAGATTTTATCTTGCTCGGGGTCGAGACCGGTCATTTCAAGGTCGATCCAGAGTAGTTTAGCTTTTTTCATAGCTATATTATATAATTATTTCGCGTCAAATACAACATTCTCTGAGACGTGATAGCCGTCTTCACCAGTAAAGATAACTGGCTCGAAAACATAGTTCCCTGGTGCCGCAACGTAGAGCGGGATACTAATTACATTGTCCTTGTACGAATCCGATAGGGATAGCTTGATATATTCGTTGTTATTGCGAATCAGATATAGGCCATTTTGACCAGTAAAGTTTGCGGAATACTTAAGATTGGATGGCAGCGCAATATCCAGAGTCCCATTGCGGTTGCTGAGCAGAGAGATGTCCAATACTAGGGTGGCGTTTTGTCCGACCACGGGATTATCTAGGCTGACTTTAATGTCTTTTGCATAACTATCACCTAGTTCTGCTATCCCTCCTTGATAGTAGTAGTTCGTAAAGATATTGTTCGCATTTGTAACAAGACTAATGGGCGACAGAGCATCGGAGTAATATACTTGTCTCGAAACTTCCAATGGGTGGATGGTGGTAGTTTTAGTCTCATTGTTTACCGTAATATCGATGGTCGCTTCACTCGCCGTCTCAACTTCGTTATTTTCGAAGAAGGATATGATGGCGAAGGGTAAGTAATCCGATGCCGGCTCGTTCTCTATGAGATAGTCTATCTTGGCAGCTGCGGTATCTTTATTAATGAAACTCGCGAGGATTGCGAGAAGGTCTTTTCTGACGGATTGCTGATCTAGCTGATTATAAATCGTTTCTGCTGAATTGTAATCACCAATGAGAGCATACGCTATGCCAAGTAATAGCCCATTTTCGCCACTAATGGTATCCCCCGCTGATGCCGCAGCGGCTTTGAGATCTAGCAAGACTGGGGATTTAAAACTGGAGAGGACTAATAGCTTTTCGATTATTGTCGAGCTGTCGTCATTCAAGTCGATACTGTAGTTTTCTGGTTTGAGGTTGAAGTATGTTGGCATGTAATAGTTCACAAGTGCCGTTAGAATGTAATCGCCCTCGGCATTCTCTAATGGCTTAAGGCTGCCGTTTTCTAACATATACGAGTCAAAGTTGGGAACTCGAACATTAGTCTCTTCGTTATAATACCTGCTTTTGTAATCCAATGATTTATAATAGCTCACTAGAGTATCTAGACGTACGGTGTGGTTCGCTTCCAGAAAATCTTGGTAAGTCAGGTAACGCTTGGTTTCTTCGTCGAATAGTTCAATGACGATAGGATTCTTGACTGGAGTAATCTCGAGACTGTGGTCGATTTTTTCGGTGCTTTTGACTGTTATTTCCTGGGCGGTTTCAATGATTTCTAACGGATAGATTATTTTATCCGTGTTGCCGACAGAATCTTGGGCTGCTATATCGACGGTGTAGTTACCGAGTTCAAGTTTGCCAAAGTTGACTGAGACTGATTGACCCGGAGCGGCAGATGCAGTCAAGGATTTATTCAATTCCTCGATGGTAAAAGTATAATCGATAGTATCGCCGACAGAAGTAATTGAAGTTGCATTCAGGACTAAATCATCCGTGTTTTTGACTTTCTTTGGCATAACTGTAGAGATGGCAAGTGGCAACGATGATACAACCTTGGCGGTGCCGGTTCCAGCATGGATTACATCGCCATCTTCTACCGCTAAGGCAGTTATCCTGAAAGAGGTAATAACATCATTTAATTTGAATTCAAATTCTAGCTCGCCGTTGGAATAGTCTATTGCTTCGAAGAAGATAGTGTCGCCAAAGTCTGAACGTCCGCCTCCAGTACTGCCCATTCCGCCGACTCCTATTAGTTCGTAATCTTGATAAGTGGAGACAGCGTATGATTTGTATCTCTTGTTACTGTATATGGACGATAGAATAGAAGTGTCGTCTTCCATTGCACTAAAGATGGCTTCATTGACAACTGAAAGATTCACTTTGCCATTTGCACGTGTACCATCTTGATGCGTAATGGTAAGTTTCGCTTTAACAGTTTCGCCTGGCGAATACGAGTCCTTGTCTGTTTCGATTGAAACCGTAAGCTCCGAATCTTTTTCGTCATAGTCAATTGTTCTGGGGGCGATACGATAAAACTTGCCGCCAACAAAGTACGCCCCGGATAAATCAGTGCTCGGGTACAAATTGCGATTGAATGTAAGATTATGAGTATTGTCCGTGAAAACATCCGCACTTATAATCCTTTCTTTATAGGTGATTGCTAAAACATGACCAGCGTTTTCGATTGTATTTCCATCACAATCAAACAATCCCAGTTCGAGTTTATCATCGATTGAGTATGGACCCGTGTTGGTAACATCTTTTAGCCCGAATCGATACATGTTATATAAATAAGAAGAGGTTGGGTTATAGTTCCATGACGCGATGGCATTATTCATATAACGATTTATAGACTCACCAAGATAATAGTTCTCATAATAAGTTACATTATATGAATATGCTGGACGACCCGTACTGTCTGTAGCGGCGACGATGGCGCGATATGTATAATAGACGTCTTTTTCTGGATTCTTGAACTCCGTAGGATAGTCAATGATAAGTTCTCCATTAACAAAGGTACCCGTGATTTCGCTGATTACTGATGAAGTTGTATCGAAATGATATGTCGGGACATTTTCTTTAGTGTACTCGTTATAATAGCTTCCGTTTATACGACGTTGATGACGATCCTCGTAAAATCTAACTGTCGCTGGTCCATTATATTTTGTTTTTTTGAGGTTTTTATAGGCGTAATCTGTTTTGACTGGTTCTGAAAGGTCTAAGACGTCTCCAGAAAACTTAATCGTATTTGCTTCTTGTGTTTTTTCGCCACGCAGTAATAGATTGTTTTTAAAGATGTAGAATAACGTGCTGGTTGAATACTTATTGTATTCAGCGCCACCGGATTTGACAGATATCATTTCAGTAGTTAGACTTGTAGGATTGTCCCATGTTGCTGTGCTGTTTGCGGTTGGGAACGAAAAGCTAACTTCACCCAAACCATTGGTGGTACCGTAATAATCATGGTTTTGGTATGTGACGACTATATCTTTATTGATTGCTGGGAAACCCGTAACGTGAGAAACTTTAATCGCAAAATCAATGTTTTCACCGGCGTTAAGATAATTCTTGGATGAAACAAATTCATAAGTGTAGTTTTCGAGAGTATAGTTTTCAATTGATAGGTAGCGAGAAGCAAGTTGTTGATCGTTATAGTTCAAGGTTATAGAACCATTATAGTCTTTATAATTATCTAGTTTGATTTCGTCAGAGAAGAAGCCGTCAGAATCAACTGTAATTTGCTTCTTGATTTCATCTAGAACTACGCTGAATGCATCAAGTTTCGGCGAATAATTAAAGAACGCTAAAGGAATATATCCCCAAATTTTGATAGTATCCTTTGGTGCATAAAGTGGGCGATCCGTATAAATGAAGCCACGCGGATAGACGTTATCCTTGAAGTTTTCAAAGGCGATGGCGAGTGGCTGCTCAGAGTTGCCTATCTTGAGATAGTCTAGGTTGTCTGAATAGTCTGATATACCGTCGATTCTTAGCAAACCGTTTTCACCGGTTTCGTAATCTTTACCTTTATAGCTAACTTTAACGCCCGATTTCAATTCGCCATTCTCGGCTACCCAAACTACCCCGTCTTGTTCGGATTCGAAAGCGTAAGCAGAAAGGTCATTCACTTCTATGTCGGCCGTATATAGATTTTGATTCGCCTCGGATTTAAAGTGTAAGACATAATACCCGGTAGGTAAGCTTTGATTGAGAGCGACGAACCTTCCAGGATAACCCGAATCTTGCATTTTTTCAAACTCATAATCTCCAATAATCTCGCCCGCAATCTGCTCACCGCGTAAATGTTTAATAAAATCATCTACATTATTGTATTTTTCGATTGATACATGATTAATATCATCAAGAAGGTTTTGGTCATCTCCACCAAATGGCACAATTGGGGCTTCTGTAGGCGTAAAGTATGACACACCGTCAATAGTAATGCCTTTGCTCTGAGAGTCTGAGGAAGCTACGGAGTGTGCGAATGTTGAAAAACTGGAGTGAAAATCTTTAGTCATGGTTTCTTCGCCGTAAGACAATCCAGCGGTGATTGTGATTTCATACGTGGTGTCTTTTGCAAGTGGCGTGTCGGGTGTGAAGCGCCAGGAACGTTCTAATTGCTCTAAGTTACCCGATACTTGCGGCGAAATTGAGAAATGATCGGCGACATTGTCGATATTTGGGTAAGAAAAACTAAATTCGATAACTGTGTTTTCGGAAACATAGTTTGCGCCATTGGCAGGATATATTTTAGAGATTGAAAGGTCCTTTTTGGTTTGAAAGGCCCATTTGTAAGAGATAACTCCATCATTCACTGAATCGATGTTGAAAACAGTGTTGTCGGATAATTCCGATGTGGGAATAATTTCATAAGATGTGCCTGGAGTTAATTCTTCAACATCGTAGTCAATGGCGGGTTCTAGATAAAGGGCGTTCTTGAGTTTATCAACTGAGCCATTTTCTGTAGTGATGACGAAGTGAGAGTTCTCACCGAGGATATCATCATTGATATCCGTGGGTGTAATGTTTAAAATTGAGATTTTTCCGCTTACGAGTGTTGGAAGCATGAGGATAATTATTGCTGCAACTATACCAGCTAGCGCTAGTATACAGATTGCCAAGACCCAGCGGTTTCGTACGTGATGAGGATTTGTTTCCGAGAAAAGGGCTGCAAAACGCTGAAAAACGTTGGCGTGCTTCGGAGAGGATTCTTCAGACGTAGAGGATGGTTCGTTTGGCACTGGAGATGAATCATCCAGCACTGGAGATGAAGACCCTCCAGCTTCAGACTCCACGACATTATTGTTGTTGCTAGAACTCCCATCCTGTTCCATTTTTCTCCTTTGTGTATAACTTATTTACTCAATTATAGCACAAACGGAATGGAAAGTATTACATTGATTCTGGAATGGCGATTCCCAGCAAGTTGAGGCCGTGGGCCATAGTATTGAGATATGCTTCAACAAGGTGAAGACGTCGCTCTTCATGGTCGCTGCCGAGGACTTCGCAGTTTTCGTAGAAACGGCTAAATGCTTGGGCCAGTTCGTATAGATAATTCGCCACTTTGTGTGGGGCCATTTCGGTGACTGCCTCGTCGAGTACTGTGCGGTATTCGAGAAGCTTTTTGGCTAAGTTACGTTCTGACGCCATAATGCGCACTCGCGAACCGCTTCGCTCGCGCCCGTCGTTACGGGGCTCGCTCGCTATCTCGCTCCCGTTGTCGCGAACGTTCGCTCGTTGCGCATTATTGGCGCCATCCGTCAACGCCTCATCATCAATACGAGAATCGTCAGATGAACTTGCCGGTCCGAAGAAAGGTAGTTTTGACACCCGTGCAGAGCTGCTTTTGTCGAGAATCTTCTTGGCGCGGACGCAGGAGTAGAGGAGGTAGGGGCCAGAGTTGCCGGTCATTTTGACGGATTCGTGCGGGTCGAAGATGATGTCACCGCCCATTTTGTATTTGAGAAAGGCATACTTGGTGGCGGCGAGGGAGACTGTTTCGTCTTCGGAGTTGTGCTCGTCTTTCAGAGCGGCGCGGACCATGTCGAGGACATCGACGGCTTTGAGGAAATTGCCTTTGCGGGAGGACATTTTGACGCCGCCAGGGAGTTTGACGAGACCGTGAGTTAAATGGGTTGTCTTCTCGACTAATTCGGGAGCGTATTGTTCGACGGATTTCAGAACTACTTTCATATAATCAAGTTGTTCGGAGCCGGTAATAACAACTGATTTGTCAAAATGATAATCTTGCCATTTGGTGAAAATGAGGCCGACATCTTTGGTTTCGTAGGTGGGGACGCCTTCTTTGTTGATGAATACGCGAGTATGGAGGCCGTATTTGTCGCCGTTGAAGATGACGGCGCCGTCGGAGTATTCGTAGATGCCCTTTTGTAGCTGCTCTTTGACTTTGGCGAGGCCGAGGTCGGCGACGGTGGATTCGGGGTAGTACTTGTCGAAATGGACGCCGATGGAAGCGTAGAACTGATCGAAATATTGGTAAGATAATTCCCTGCCACGCCAATACAACTCCGTAAGTGCAGGAACCGAAAAAGGTTCTTTCTCGGAACGCTCCCTCACGCCCGTCGTCACGGGGTTCGGTCGCTCCGTAAATGGCCCGTCGCCATTTATGCTCCTCGAAAGAACCTTTTTCGGTTCTCCAGCGGCGTTGATGGCGTATATTTTCTTGTTGAGCTCGGTAATCTTTTGATGTGCCTTTTCATCGTCTTCGTAGGCGGCGGTGCCTTCGACATAGCACTTGGCTATGTCTTCGATGGTGAGGTTATCGATGGGTTTTTGCTGGAGGGCGTACATGGTCTTCGCGACATGGAGACCGACGTCGCCACCGAAATTGGCGCGGATGACTTTGGCGCCGGCATATTCGAAGAGACGCGCGATGGAGTCACCGACGATACTGGTGTAGAGATGGCCGACATGGAGGACTTTGAAGGGGTTGGGGTCGCTGAATTCGCAGATAACCGTCTGGCCTTTATACTGCTCCGATGAAATGCCCGCATCGAATGCTTCAATAGAATCACTTAAATAATCATCTGATAATGTGAAATTCAAGAAGCCTGGACGACTGATTGAAAGCTTTTGTTCGCCTCCTTGCTCGCGCCCGTCGTCACGGGGCTCGCTTCGTCGTTCGCTCCCGTTGTCGCGAATGCTCACAACAGCTTTCAATTCAGTCGCCAACTCTTGCGCAGTTTCCATCGGAGATTTATGTAATTCTTTGGCGAGTTTGAGCGGGGCGTTGGTGGAATAGTCAGCGTCGATGTTGTCTGGAGATGGGGTGAGGTCGGGTTCAAAATCAAGACCATAGAGGTCGTGGATAATCTGCTTCAGGGTTGCCTTGATGTCTTGCATAGAATAATTATATCATAATTACAGGGATATCGAACTAGGAAATGGCTAACTGCAGTATAGATTAGTATTCCGCGCCGCCTGTTCTTGCTCGCATTGGCTCGCGGGAACGGGGGCGCCTTATTCCTGAAAGATGGCGCCGGGAAAGAATACAGGAAAAGCGAACAATCTAAACTACTCGCCTACTAGGCATCTCATCGTGAGACCGCTGTTGCGATTGCGGCTGCCGTCCGGGAGGACGTACATAGAGCCCACGTCTAGTATGCGCATATCGTAGACAACGCCGTAAGTAGAAGACCACCAGTAGCCCCATGAGCCCTGATCGCTCGCCGAGCTACTGTAGTAGTAGCCCGACAGAGGGGTAGACAGGTTATACTGGAGGCTGTTAGTGTTAGTAGCGTCATTGCCGTACTTTTGAGCCAAAGCATAGTATTCGCCAGAATTACCACCAGTAGGCATTCTCCAGTTAGCTGGACAGATGTCTTGTGGAGCGTCAATGATAGTATCTGGTACGTCTACGCCACTACCACTTGCATAGCAGTATGTACTAGCAGATGCGGCACAGAAGTTGTAGTAGATACCTACTTTGGCCTGTCCATTAGTGGAAGCTGGACCGTAGGATGTAACGAGAGTGTCTTTACTTTGATTATTAACATATGGATATTCATAGGCATTGTTTGGGCTTGTAGTATTCCATCCAGTAGTTTTGTTCTCTACGGCTACACTACTCCATCCAGCAGTACTACTACCACCATTTAGAAGGTTAGTAATGGCTTCTTGGGTAGCGTTAGTATTAGATGCATTCATGTTTGACGCCGTAGCGGAATTTGTTGGATCAAGTGCGAGATTGTCTAGCATCCAACATTTACCGTCTTTTAATCTTCCTGCCATGTAAGTAGTATTATCACGTGAGTCTATGAGGGTTTCTGTAGCACCGACGTAGATTTCTTTACATAGTTCTTCTGTACCATCTTGCATTTTGTAATGACCAGATAGTTGTGATTTATTTGCATCAGCATAGGCTGCATTGAAGGTTTTACCCCATACTGCATACAAAGTAACAGTATTGTCTATATTTGTGTATGGCGCATTAGCGATAAAGTCTGCTTCGTTAGTGTATAGTGGCTCTTCGGCATCAGCATTAGCATTTGGATTAGTACTCCAGCCGAGGAAGACGTCTTGATCTGCTCTAGTAGATGGAGTTTGGTAAGTGCCAGATGTAGCGGTCTTACTGTAGGATGTGATGGTGCCTTGGCCGGTAATTACGGCATAGTAGCCCATGGAGGCAGTATTACTAGTATTTGCACTATAATCATAGAACGTCACCGAATCACTAGCGATATCACATTCCATTGTTACCTGTGAGCCACTACTACCCGTAGAAGAGAATGCGCCATTAACTGAATTAGTTGAACCGCAACTCGCTAACCCATCCGCACTGTTAGAGTTTGTATAGTCAGGATGATTTCCGGCAAAGATATATAAATCGCTCGGTGGGCCAGCGTTGTTTTGTGGAGCACCATAGGTTACTGCGATATGGATACTTTCTGCTCCATCAATTGTTACTACTTTATTGCCAGCTGGCACTCCATAGCCATTGAATCCGCCTTCTTCATTATATGCCCCAGTATAAGACTTTTTAGTTACTGTGCCAGTAGTTTGGCTTTCAGTCGCTTCATAGGCTACTAAGTTAGTAGATTTACCATTCGGGAAGGTCAAGCCATTACCATCAAAGTTTACATTTAGCTTGCCAGCTACGGCTGAGGATGGGTGAACCAATGTATAGATTACTTGCCCAGAATACGTATCTGCCGGTTGAGTCTTAGAAATGTAAGCAGCATAAGTAGTAGTAAGCTTAACTCCACCAGTGGTTGCAGTCATATCAGTACCAGAGTTCTTATGAGCTACTTTGGTGTATTCATTTGGAACTACATGGTAGTCTGAGAAAGGAGCCTGAGTTGCACCAGATTCTGCTTGGCTAGGAAGTGATACATTAGGAGCAGAGTCAATAGTGAAGACATTGTCAGTTGTAGTATCACCACTATCTTGAGTCATTGTTAGTTTCATAGCCCAATTAGATACGTCTGGATTACCAGCAGTTGTTGCTATACCTGATTCTATAGTTGCATTACCAGAAG
>CAMNPZ010000015.1 GCA_946548715.1 uncultured Candidatus Saccharibacteria bacterium | reverse complement strand
ACGCCATAATAACACCATAGCCTGCCTTCTAGTTAAAGCGTCCTCACCATTGAAAAACTGGTTTTTATCTGTAATTCCATTATTTACAGCCCAACTTACAGCCGTCTTACTAATTTCGTCACTTGGCATATCATTAAAGCCCGTATATATATTATTATTATTTGTCAACTCTCCGTATGTTTTTATTGAAAAAGTAATCCGAGAGTATTTATTTTCATTTCCACTATAAGCCTTCACAGAAGCAGCACAGTATTCATTCATAGGTAATCCATAAAAGATAACCGATCTATCATTGCCGGATACTTCCTTTACAAAAACTTTTTTGTCGATGTCGGCCAGCACAACCTCATACTTTGAAACAATCTCTGCGTCAGAAAACGACTGCTCCCATGCCACATTTATTCCGCCATTCTTTTTCTCAACCCTTAAACCAATCGGAGCCTCTAACTTACTCCCCACCAAATACTCAAAAGTTATTCTACTATATGCACTTTTATCTCCAGATATCGCTTTCACGGATGCGGCAATATACAGACCATCCGATAAATCATCGAATGAACACTGCCTATCACCGCCGTCAACCATCATTTTTCTCTCTTTTCTACTATTATCCGCGACTACAACTTCATACTTAACGTCATTGAATTCTTTCGCATTTGCCGGCTCATCCCAAAGAATCACTAGTTTACTGTCCTCCATTCTTGCCACAACGTTTCTTGGCTCAAGTATTTTAGAGTTATTCAAAATCCCCCCAAACCAATCTTCAAAATACAAATAGAAATTCCGATTCCCATACGCCCCACAACTTGCCGTCCCATATCCAGCCGCCAAAGCTCCCGCATTAGGCTGATACGGAGTATACCTATAAAGCGCCGAGGTCGCAAGTGAACGAATATTCACTACCGACCCTCCACAAGCCGCATTTGGATTATATTGCACATAGTTATTGCCTAAAGGATAGTTTGTCCATCCCCCATCAAGCACAGTTCTAAATAACGCCGCTGCATTTCGAACTTGATTCTTGAATCCATAATACTTAGACGAACAAGCCGCCGTATCCGGGCATCCATAACCAGTCGCTTTTCGGTAATCGCCATTATTTGGAATCGAATCAGTTATTAATGAAGTTTCCTTCTGCAAAAGCACTAACAATACTTGTGGATTAATACGGTAATCCTGAGCCGTTTGCCAAATTATATGTGCCGCAGTTTCGCCATATTGAAACCCAATCTCGTTGTCATTATCACCAAATCGTTCCTCCGAAAGACATACAAAATGCCCATTTTCAAAATGCCAAGTATAGTTTTTATTTGATGATAATCGCAAATACAAACTATAATCCCGGTTATTGCACGGATTTTTCGACGTCAGAAAATTCTGAATCTCCGCCTCGCTCATCGAGTTATAATTACCCATCTGATAATCAGAAATAATATAACCAGGGTCAAATCCAGCAAGCGACGCCGCACCAGCTTCGCCATCATTCTTAAACCTCTGTACCAGGAAGCTAAACAAAAATACACTCACAAATATTCCAAGCACCACAAACCACACTCTTTTATCTCGTCGCCTCACCCGCAGACCATTGCTACTCACTTCGCCATATCTCATATATCAGCACTCCCTCTAATCACGCCGGTTTTACCATTCGAATCCAGACCAATCTCAATATCAACCGCACCACTACCAATAATCTCGAGTGGAACATCAAACCCAGCGCAGCTAGCTGTTGTCACATTCCCTACAATCTCAGTTACTTCCTCATGAACCAAAACCCCATTTCGCATTACATCCAATTTGCACTCACCACCTTCCAGAAACTGATCAATATTAACTCGAATCGTCAAATTATCGCCAATTATTCCAGCATACGTTATTACACCCGACAATTCTTCACTAGCATTAGGGTCTTCACCATCATATTGCACCACTTTTGGCTTACTTGGCATTTCTTCACTTTCTTGTTTTTGTGGTTCTTCCTGTTTTTCAACTTCAATCACTTCCGGAGTATTCTCTGTATTTTGCTCTTCACTATTGCTATCCTTAAAATAAGCGCTCCATACCAAGTATACTACTCCTGCCGCCGCCACAAAAAGCACTAACATTAATAACCAATACAACCATTTTTTATTCTTTTTTTGTTTTTTTGCCATAAATTACAATTCTCCTACTATCAGTATAACACAATCCAGTAATATTGCAACTCTCAGTTTTCAACCTTTACCATAATTCCTTTCCAAAAACTCATACCTAGCTTTTATCCATTCAAACAACCGCTCACATTCCTCCTCATAATCTTTTTCACTCTGCCATTTTTTATTATTTACCAGAACAGAAGCAGCGATATCATTCTTCACTTTTTGCATTTCATTTACTAGTTCTTTCACTTTACCAGACATCGTTTTTTGAAACAAGCTCTCAACTTTATCTCTATATTCAGGCATTTCCATCAAGTAGTAAAAAAGTCTTGAGATATTACGATCCTCTTTCAATCCATCAAAACCAAATGCCTCACGCTTTTTTACCATTTCTTCATAAGGTGAAAACAGTTTTTCATCAACTTGCCACACCCATTCTTTATTTGAAAACGCCAAATCGAAATCCCATACCGGACCTGCTGAAATCTTTCCTTCATTGTTTCTATATAAATAAAAACTCGTCGAATATGCATCCGGATTTACTGCAAACTCGTTAACTAAAAAGTATCGAGCAAATGAATCGATATCTAATCGTTCATCTACGCGTTTATAATCCTTTCCTTCAATTGCCCTCTCTGCTTCGTCTAAATCCGCTACAAAAGCACGTGCTACCCCCTTAACCTCCTGGAGATTGTTTATCACAGAGTCCTTCAATACCAAACATTCGTCAAAATATGTACTATAAAACGCTGGCTCGCTTCTGTGAACCATATCAAGCTCGAACAAGACCCCATCACTCCGCCTTAAATCAACTGAGCCCTTATCTATCTCAATTTTTTGAACAACATAATACACTCCGTTATAACTACCATCTATGTATAATTCAATATACTTACCTCTATGATTATACTCAACTCCAACCATCTCTGCCAGCCTCATTGCAATATCATTCCTGAGCTGCGTAATATCAAGTCGATTAGCAAGTAATACCCACTTTTTTTCTTCCCCTAAGCCGAATAGATTGATTCTATTCTTGAACGTAATTTGATATGGCTTTTTATCCTGTTGCCACGTCGTATTCCCCCTCCCCTTCACTCTCACATTTTCAGCCTCCAAAGTCTTCTCCTCCCCCTCATACACTGCTACTTCATTCCCCTCGTATTTAGCATCTTTCGACCCCGCATTAATCTCCTCAAGCGTCACCCCATTCAAAGTAATATTTATCCTCGGTACCCCTCTGTCCGGAAACTTCGTCAAAACTTCCTCCGCCGCCGCGCGTTCCATCCCAAATTTTACCAACAATCCCATCCCTACAATCAAAACCAAAACCCCAATAAGAACTACAAGTAGCCAATTCTTCTTGACCATTTTCATACTATTATTCTACCATATAATCCACCCAGGATAAACCACCCCAACAAAAACCGCTAAAAAAACACCCCTCAACACCCCTACTCCCCCAAATCCAGCCCCAACACCTCCGCCGCCGCTAGCAGCACCTTCCGCTCTTCCTCCGAAGCATCCATTAGCCGCGCCCGAAACAACTCTACCGTCTCCGTATGCCGAAAATCCAGCACCTCCAGCGACCGCGCCGCGCCCGGCACCTTTTTCAATATTCCCTTAGAAACCATATTATCAATATGTTCCGCCACCGCCGACACGCTCGATAGTCCGAGCCCCGACTGAATCTCGCGATACGAAGGCGAATACCCGTTTTCCTCTGTAAAATCCTCCAAGAAATTCAAAACCGCTTGTTGTTTTTTTGTGATTTTAAGCTTTGCCATGGTATAATTATAAACAATGGACAAAAATAAATCAATCGATGGCCTCTCTACCAAACGCGCTAAAACTAGCGCCGTTTCTAAGAAAACCGCCAAAACCGCCAATTCCACCAAAACAACCAATTCCATCAAATCTACCAAATCCACTAGATCTACCAGCACGACCAAATCCGCCCGAACCACCAGACCCACCAAATCAATCAAAACAACCAAGGTCGTCGCAGCACCTCGCACTCGTAAAACAACCGCCCGAACCACCAGAACCGTCAGAACCACCACCAAATCCTCCACCATATCCGCCGCTCCAATATCAGCACCCGCCCAAGAACTAACACCAACCCCGGAGCCAACACTAGCGCCCACCACCGGCCACCCCATTTCCTCCGCCGAGGATTTCCTTTCCCCTACCCAGGCCTTCAATTTTGACGAAGCCACCGGCGAATTACAAGCCAGTGACACCCCCATCGACCACCACGCCACCAAAGACCATAATCTCGACTCAGACGACCCTCACTCAGATCAATCTGACACAGCTACTCTATCTAACCCAACTAAACCAAAGAAAGCGAAAAAACCCGTGTCCAAAAAACGCAAAATCATCACCAGTATCATCCTCGTCATCGTGCTATTATTAATCGGCGGTGTCACTTGGCTCATTCTCTGGGGTAACGACATCATCGCCAAAATCACCGGCGGCCAGGGCAACATATTCGACCTCGTCACCTTCACCGAACCCACCTATGAACCACTCAAAACCGACGAAAACGGCCGCACTAATATCCTCGCCTTCGGCACTAGCGGCTACAATATGGAAGGCGAAGAAGGCAACGGCGTCCACGACGGTGCCGCCCTCACTGATTCTATTATGGTCATTAGTCTCAATCAAGACACCGGCGATATTGCCATGCTTTCTCTCCCTCGTGACCTCAAAGCCTCCCCCACTTGCACCGCCACCGGCAAAATCAACGAAGTCTACTGGTGCAACAATATGGAAGACGACAACGAACAAGCCGGCGCCGAAGCCCTTATGGCCGAAGTCGGCGACATCCTTGGCATTGACTTCCAATACTACGCTCATCTCAACTGGGGTTCTCTCGTCCAAATCGTCGACACTCTCGGCGGCATCACTGTCACTCTCGACGAAAATATCGAAGATTACTACTACACTGGCGTCGTCTTTGAAGCCGGCAAACCCTATGCTATTAGCGGCATCGAAGCCGTCGCTCTCGCCCGTGCTCGTCACGGCACCACTAGTGGCGACTTTTCTCGCGGCGCCTCTCAACAAAAAATCCTCATCGGCATCAAAGACAAAATCTTCGAAAAAAGCCTTTCTCTCACCGACATCATTAGCCTCGCCAGCGCCCTAGGCGATAACCTTCGCACCAACTTCAACGTCGAAGAGCTCAAATCCATCGCCCACCTCGCCTCCGAGTTTGACTTCAACTCCATGCGCCAAGTTTCTCTCATTGAGCCCGAAATGCTCATGACCACCGGCACCATCAACGGCATCTCCTACGTCCTCCCCGCCGGCGGCGTCGGTTACTACACCCGCATCCAAAACTACATCGACAAAATGTTCAGCAATAATCCATCCGTCTATGAAGACGCTTCCATCCTCGTCCTAAACGGCACCGAGACTCCAGGCCTCGCCGCCACCGAGCAAAAAACCCTCGAAGACGAAGGTTACGCAAGCATCACCATCAATGACGCCCCCGAAGGTGAATACGCCAATCAATACTCCCTCTACGTCCTCGACGACACCACCCCAGCCACCCAGAAACTCCTCGAATCCAAGTATTCCACCACTAGTAAATCCTTCGATGAGCTCCCGCCAGAAATCTCCCGAGATTACAACTTCGTCTTAATCCTCGGCGGCTCTCCTAATGAGTCAAACTAAATCTTCTAACCTTACCTATTTCTGGCACAAGAAAACCATCCTTTCTTTCATCGCCATAGTCTTTATTGTCATCATTCATAACTCCGCCACCAAACAATACACCACCCTCACACCCGACACCATCACTACATTCACCGACCATCTACACAACTTCTTCGCCTACATCCTCGGCTCCGTCGCCGTTCCCTTCCTCTTCTTCGTCTCCGGCATCGCCTTTTTTCGTAATTACAAACCCAGTCTCTACCTCTCCAAACTCAAATCCCGCACCAAATCTCTCCTCATTCCCTATTTAATCTGGAACCTCTTCGGACTACTCTTCGCCGTTCTCTACACTTACACCCCACTCTCCTCCTACATCTCCGGCCGCGAACTTTTCACGCCAACCCCAACCAACCTCCTCGCAGGTATCTTCCTCTACAAATACAATTTTCAATTTTGGTTCCTTTTCGACCTCATGTTCTATGTCCTCATCACACCCGTCATCTATCTCCTCATCCACCACAAATCATTCGGCCTCATTACCTGTCTCCTCGCCCTCCTTCTTCCTCTCCTCGCCCCTACCTTCCTCAATATCAACACCAACTTCACTATCTTTTATATTCTCGGCTGCTACGTCGGCAAACACTACTTGCCTCACTTCACCCAACCTTCCACCAAATCTCTTCGCCTCGCCTCACTCCTCGCCACCATCCTCACTCTCACCATCCAATCATTCTCCTTTTACAATTTCATCAACCTACCACCAGCTATCTCCGGGCTCAACCTCGTCCTACTCCTTCTTAGCCTCTACTTCGCCTCAGACTTTTTCCTCCTCAAAATCAAAACCACTCCCAAATTCACCAAAGAATCCTTCCCACTCTACACCCTCCACACCTACTTCATCGCAATTATTATTAAACTAATCTACCTCATCAACCCCAACAACTCCCTCATGCTCCTCATAAACGAACTCTCCAGCACCCTCATCACTATACTCATAGCAGTTTCCATCTCATCCTTAATTCACAAAAAACTCCCAAAGTTCCACGCTTTCCTCTTCGGTGGAAGATAATTATTAGTGAAAACGGAAACTAAATAGTTTATTTCGAAACATTTTGAAAAACAACTCAAGATTAATAGTAGGCAGAAGACTACTAACTAGTCCCTATAACAGCATAATGAGATTTAGACCAGATTTCTAAATTGTAAGTTTTGCAACTCAGCAACGAAAAAATCTCCCATAGCCCGAAGGGCGAATAAGGAGATTTTTTCTTGCCCTGTGTTGCAAGTTTTACAATTTAGAAGTCCAAGCTGTTATAGGGACTAGTTAGTGGTCTCTATCTTACTAATAATTAATTTCCGCTCTCGCCCTTCCCCTTCTGAATGCGTCTCAATATCCGAATAATCCGCCGCTACCTTATGCACCACCCGTCGATCCGCTGCGTTCAAATCAAGCGTCATCGCCTCACCCGTCCGACGCACCTTCTCAATCCAACCCTCAGCTTTTTCCGCAATTCGATCCGCTCGCTGCTTCTTGTAATTTGCAACGTCCACATTCACCCGTGTCACTTCAGCCTCTTTCGACACCAAAGCCATCGACACAATGTGTTGCAAAGCCCGCAGATTATCTGCATTCCGCCCAATCAGCAACGAATTTAACGAAGTCGACGGCACCGAGAGCTGTATCACCTCGTCGTCAATCGTCGACGACACCGCCACGTTTATCCCGAAGAAGCTCAGCAAATCTTCAAGATACCTCGAAGCAAACCTAATTGATTCATCTTTATTCATAATTTATCTCCTTTTCTTTTTAATATCTTTTGCGGAGATACGTGTAATTTTTGTTCCTGTTTTTTTGTTTTCGACCACCTGGGCCTCTTGAATATTCTTAAGTTCTTTCAGAACAGCTTTATCCGTCATATCATCAATCTCTTGATTGACTTTATTCAGTACCACTCTCTGAATTATCACCGTCAGCACATTACTGAGGAAATAATAAAACGCCAGCGCCCCATTCAAATTAAACATAATAATAAACATCATAATCGGCATCATCGTCGACATCTGTCCCGCCGTCATCGCCGACACATCCGACTCATCCAGCTCCCGCCCCGCCTTCGCTTCGTTTACCAAATCGCGGAACTTCTTCTTTTTCTCTGACTTACCCGACGGCATCTGCTGTTTCGTCGCAAAGTACTGCACTACCGACGCCATAATTGCACACGCCAAGATAAACAATGCCGACCACGAGAACTTCCCCATCAGCACATCGCTCGCCTTCACATCAAGGTTGATCACTCCAAATAACTGCGGATGGAAATCATACGCCGCCTTCTCTTCCATCGGAATCTCCGTATTCGTCAAATCCGCCAAATACACCTGTTGCTTCTCCTCCAGCGTCCGAACCTCCGATCCCTCATATGCCACAATGTCATACGCCCGATTCATCAAATTATCTTGTGGCAATGGCGTCGCAATCACCCGAATCGCCGAGAAAATCGCAATAAATATCGGTAACTGTATAAATAGAGTCAAAATCGACGCAAACGGCTTCACGTTATACCGCTTATATAGGTCCATCGTCTGCAGAGATTCCATCTGCTTATTACCAGCACAATTCTTCTTGATCTTCGTGAGCTCCGGCTGCAGCTTCCGCATCAACTTCGTCTGATTCAGCTGCCTCTTCGTCAGCGGCCACATACACAGCTTCACAATCACCGTAAAGATAATAATCGCAAGCCCAAAATCATGCACCAAATTAAATATCACAAACAGTATATTCACAATCGGCCGCACCACAATCATATCGATGAAGTTAAACGGACTCCCAGTCACAATCGAACCCACCACAAACGCAATAAATATCCCCCAATAGATGTATTTCTTCACACTCTTCTTATCCATTCCCACCATTATATCACAGTTTCAACAAACCAAACCAAACTTTTACCCTAACCAACCCTACTCTCTTTCACCAACTTCCCCAACATCTCCTCCAGCTCCGGCTCCGGCATCCTCATCACTTCCTTCGAATACACCACAAACACATAATCCACCTTCTTTGGCACTGAGTCAAAATTCCGCCTCAACACTTCATACACTCGCCTTCGCATCCGATTTCGCCCCACCGCAGTTCTCTCTACTTTTTTCGACACTACCACCGCCACTCTCGTAAATCCTCTTTCATTTGGCACAAAAACCAGCGACATCTTTGCCGACCTCACCGTCTTCCCATGTCGATACACATACTTCACCCCACCTCGTGAATGAAACCGATATTTCTTACTTAGCATAATATATATTATATATTAAATAAGCCCATCCATGGGCTTATTTAATTAGGCAGTCAATCTCGCGCGACCCTTGAGACGTCGGCGCGCCAGCACCTTCCGTCCATTCTTCGTCGCATTCCGCTTCATGAAACCATGTTCAACTTTTCGTTGCCTCTTATGTGGCTGATATGTTCGTTTTGGCATAATATATTATTCCTTAATCTTTAATTATTTTCAAATTCTTTATATAGTATACCGCATTTTTCCACATTTTTCAAGGAGTTTTCCACACGTCTTTTAGAGACCATCGCCACAATGTGGAAAATCCCACCCCAGTACCGCACCCACCATATTACAACACATTTATTTTCCACCATTTTCCTGTGGAAAACTCCCCATTCCGTGCTATAATAAGTTAAACGAAGGAGGTTAACACACAAATGTACGACGTTTGGAAGAACGCACTAGCTGAAATTGAGCAGCAAATTTCCCCAGCCAATTTTTCCACTTGGTTTCAGGGGACATCCATCATCTCAAACACCGACGGCCACATCGTCATCGGTGTCAAAAATTCTTTCTACGTCAAGCAGCTACGCAATCGTTACCTTAACATCATCACTACTGCCCTGAGGAACACCAATCTCGAAGTTAACTCCATTGATTTCGAAGTCCAAACCAAAGTCAAATCCAAAGTCCGCCCCCGCGAAGTCACCGCGAGTGATCTTTCCCTCAAAACTCACCTTACTAGCCGCAAACGCCCTTCCCCCACCCAACAGTCCAGCAACCAAGAAACCGGCCTCAATCAGAAATACACCCTAGATAATTTCGTCATCGGCTCCAATAATGACCTTGCCGTCTCCGCCGCTCGTAGCATCATCGACTCCCCAGGCGAACGCTACAACCCATTCTTCCTCTATGGTGGACCTGGCCTCGGCAAAACCCATCTCGTCCAAGCCATCGGCAACGAACTTCTCCGCAAAGACCCTTCCCTCAAAATCTTCTACACCCCCATCGCCCACTTCTACTCCGACTTCATCGATTCCGTTCGCCTTGGCAAAGGCAACGAATTTAACCTCAAATTCCGCAAACTCGACGTCCTCATCATCGACGATTTTCAGCTCATTGTCGGCAAAGAAAAATCCCAGGAAGAATTCTTCAATATCTTCAATGATCTCTACCAACTCAATAAACAAATCATCGTCACTTCCGATCGTCTCCCCAGCCAGATTAAATCCGTTGATGAACGCCTTGCTTCCCGTCTCACCTGGGCCGGCGCCTTCGACCTGCAACTCCCCAAGTTTGAAGACAAATGCGCCATTCTTCGTGCTAAAGCCGAACTCATGGGTGCCAATATCGAACCTGAAGCCATCGAATATATCGCCGAAAACGTCAACACCAACATTCGCGACCTCGAAGGCGAATTCTCCACCATCCTTCTCATGTCTGAAGTCCGCGGCCTCACCCCACTTGAACTCATCAAGAATGGCTCCGTCTCCGTCAACAAAGCCACTCGCCCCCACTCAGTCAATTCCAAACAAATCGTCGACAAAGTCGCCCGCTACTTCCAGCTCACTCCGAAGGAAATGTGTAGCAAATCCCGCGTATCTAACATCAAGACCGCCCGCCAAATCACTATGTACCTCCTCTCTAAAGAACTTGGTCTCAGCACCACCAAAATTGCCACCGAAGTCGGCGTCAAAGATCACACCACCGTCATGCACGGCATCAAGAAAATCGACCAAGACCTCCGCCTCAACTTCATCCTTCGCGACCAAATCGCCGAAATCAAGGAGAAAATCTATGACTAACCTATACCAAAATGTGGAAATCCCGTGCAAAACCCCATGCAAAACTCAGTGTATTAATATAGTAAAACTTTGTGCAAATTTATTGTTCACCACCACCCACTGTGTAAATCCACCATTTTCCCACCACTTCCCCACTCCATCCACACAGACTTTTACACACTTTCCCACCCCTATACCTAATCAATCTTTTCCACTTTTCCACCAAGCCTATTACTACGACAACTAATAATATAATAGAAAGGAATTAAAATGAAAATCCAAGTAACACAGGACAAACTCGCCAAAGCCTTAACCAACATTAGCCGTATAGCTATTGGCAAAGCCACTTTACCCATCCTGAATAATATTCTTATTCGAGTAGACAACAAAAAGGTTTCACTTATCACCACCAACTTAGACATGGCCATTATTGACTTTCTACCAGTCTCTAGCTCCGAAGATGGTGTTATTACCGTTCCGGCCAAACTCCTCACTGAGTTTATTTCTAATCTCCCCAAAGGTGAAGTTGTCGAAATCTCTGCGAAAGACACCAAAGTCACCGTTAAAGCCGGTAAATACTCCTCTACTATTAATGGTACCATCGCCGATGACTTCCCTGATCTCCCTGAAATCGACGACAAAACCGCCGTCACCTACAAAATCGGCATCGAAGAATTCAAAAACAGCATCAGTCAGGTTATTATCGCCGCTTCAAACGACCTTACTCGTCCCGCTCTTACCGGTGTCTATTTCGATACTAATGACAATTCCCTCTTTGCCGTGAGCACCGATGGTTACCGTCTCGCCAAGAAAGAACTTATTGATAAAGTCGAAAGCGAAGTCAAAGCCATCGTACCAGCCAATTCCCTCCACGAAGTGCTCCGCTCAATTGGCGAAGATACTGAAGAGGTCGAAATCTCTTTCAATGATGACCTAGTTCGCTTCCGCCTTGGCGAAGTCGAAATCATTTCTAAACTTATCGACGCCAGCTATCCTAACTATCAAGCCCTTATCCCCAAAGACAATGAAATCACCCTCGACCTAGACCAAGAAGAAGCCATCCGCACCACTAAGCTCGCCGCCCTCTTTGCCCGTTCAGTTGATGGCTCAATCATTTGTGAAACCAAAGCCCCCGACACCCTCTCCATCCGCTCGGTTGCCAACGAGTTTGGCGAAAACGATTCCGAAATCAAGACTGAGGTCACCAAAGATTGTATCACTCGCCTCAATTCTCGCTTCTTTATCGCCGCCCTTAACGCTTTTGACACTCCCAACATCACCATGGAGTTCTCCTCTGGTGTTAAACCAATCGTCCTCCATGGCAAAAACGATACTAAATATATCCACATTATAATGCCTCTTAGTAAATGATTATAAATACTGTTAAGCTCATCAATTTCCGCAACCACTCTAGCTACTCATTGGATTGTCAAAAAAATGTTACATTAATTCTTGGTAGTAACGGATGGGGTAAGACCTCAATCCTTGAAGCCATCTATATCTTAACGCGTGGCAAAAGCTTCCGCGCCACCGATAAAGACATTATTAAGCGTGGCACTGATTTTTATCGTATAGAACTAGAATATAATAATGGCGAATTAATTATAGCCACCTTTGATGGTAAGAATAAAACTTTCACCGCCCTAGATAAGAAAACTCGCCGCCTCCCCACCAAGCAGAAATATCCAGTGATTCTCTTCCTTCCCTCCGACCTCAACTTGGTTGACCACTCACCTGGTCGTCGCCGTGACTATTTCGACCATATTTACAGCCAACTTGACGCGAGCTATAGTACTTCGCTCAGTAGATACAATAAGGCCCTCAAGCAACGTAACGAACTATTAAAAACCGAATCAGTCACTCTAGATTCCCTCTTTTCCTGGAATCTTCTTTTGGCTCAATATGGCGCTGAGCTACATACCAAACGCAAAAGCTACACCGCAGAAATCAACCAGCGTCTCACTTCCACGTATCGCTCCATCGCGCAAAACCAAGACGAGGTTGAACTCATTTATTCATCCGACGCCTCATCTTCGGAGTCTAGCTATCTACGCACCCTAGAGCAAAACTTCCCTCGTGATTCAATTCTCGGTCACACTAGCTTCGGTGTACACCGTGACGACTATCAATTTCTTTTCAATCATCAATCCGCCGACAATTCCGCTTCGCGGGGTGAAACCCGTTCTGTGATACTGGCGTTAAAATTCATCGAAGCAGACTTAATATATGAGAAATTAGGCCTCAAACCCATCATCCTACTCGACGACGTTTTCTCAGAACTAGACGAAACCCGCCGCCGCTGCCTCATCGAAAACTTCAAAAACCACCAAGTCATCATCACTAGTGTAGAATCCATAGAGTAGCATATCGGTACTTTTAGGGCAATATCCCGAGAAATTCAAAAAAGTCAATGCCCTTGTGGCTTTACTTTTTTGGATTTCGAGACCGCCCTAAAAGTACTGATATGCTACTCTGTGTTATAATACAGGTATGATTAAAATAGAGAAGATTATCCCTGGTGGTCAATCACTAGGTACCAATGAAGACGGCAAGAAGATTTTTTTCTGGAACGCCCTTCCAGGCGAAGTGGTAGAAAAATACGAAGTCACCAAGAATAAATCCCACTACCAAGAAGCTATCGCTACTAAAATTTCCAACCCATCCCAATACCGTGTCGAGCCACTAGACGAATGTTATCTTTCTACTTCCCCTTGGCAAATCATCGACTACACCCACGAATTACAACTCAAGCAAGAATTGGTCACCGAAATCTTCCGCGAACACCATATTAATATAGATACTCCCGAAATCCTCACCGACGGCAAAGACTATCACTATCGCAACAAAATGGAATACGCCCTCTACTGGAACCACGATACGAATAAAATCCACCTCGCCTTCCACCAACGTGGCTCCCATCGCAAAATCCCCATCAATAATTCTAGTATCGAACGCCACGAAATCTTCGCTAAAGCTCAGCAAATCATCGATGATCTCAACGCTAGCCATGACGAAGCCCACCGATACCAATCATTATTACTTCGCTGTAACCAACAAGGTGAAGTCTCCGGCGGCCTCTATGAAAATCATCAACCCCATCCGGTCTTCCCTCCCCTTTCCGATAAAATCTTGGGCCACTCCTACACCTACTCTCCTAATGGCTTTTTCCAAATCAATCTCCCCGTCTACGAAATGGCTCTCACCGAAATCAAACGTCACATCACCACCGACGCAGTCCTTGACCTCTACTCCGGTGTCGGCACCATCGGCCTCTCCGTCGCCCCCACTCACCACCTCACCCTGGTTGAGAGCGACAAGTTTGCGTTTGGTGAATTGATGAGAAATGTTGAGTTGATTGAAAAGCCGAAGGATATTGCCGTTGAGGACAATGCGCGACCAACGGGGAGCGAGTTAGCGAGGAGCCCCGTAACGACGGGCGCGACGAAGCGTGTCCGAAACGGTAATATCTTCGGCTTATTAGTAAAATCAGAGGAAGCATTAGATTGTATTGAGCATAGTCAAACAGTAATCCTGGATCCTCCTCGCTCCGGCTGCGACAAACGCCTCATCAACAAACTCCTCGAAGTCACCCCAGAGAAAATCATCTATCTTTCCTGTAACCCCGCCACCCAGGCCCGCGACATTTCCCTTCTCCTAGACAAATACAAAATCGCCACTGTTAAAACCTTCAACTTCTTCCCCCACACCCCCCATATTGAAAATCTCGTCATTCTCTCTCGTAAATAATACACTGCTAATTTTCAATAATTCCCTCTTCAATTTTCCATCATTCCGTGCTATTATTATTTAAAGACGGAAAGGTGGCCGAGTGGTTTAAGGCGCACGCTTGGAAAGCGTGTAAAGGGGCAACTCTTTCGCAGGTTCAAATCCTGTCCTTTCCGCCACATATAAAGTGGAGGAGAAGTGAGCGAAAACATTATTGAACTTAAAGGACTAACCAAACGGTATGGCTACGGCGATACCGAATCTTTCGCTCTAAAGGATTTTGATTTAACGATTAAACGTGGTGAGTTTATCATGATTATGGGCCCATCCGGTTGTGGTAAGACTACACTACTTGATATTATTGGATTGCTAGACCGCGCCACTTATGGCGATTATTATCTTAACGGCGAGAATGTTGCGAGTATTTCGGCTCGTCGCCAGGCCCGCCTCCGCGCCAAGAAAATCGGCTTTATTTTCCAGAATTTCAACCTGATTGAAGATTTGCCAGTTATAGAAAACGTTGCGCTCCCGTTAGTTTATACTGGGCACACAAAAACCTCACGCCTCAAGCATGCTTCATCTGTACTCAAGCGTTTCAACCTTGAGGAAAAGGAATACTATCTCCCCTACCAACTATCGGGTGGTCAACAGCAACGTGTCTCTATTGCCCGTGCCATCGTTGGTAGTCCCGAGATTATCTTGGCTGACGAACCCACTGGTAACCTTGATTCCAGAGCTTCCTTCGCTGTAATGGAAGAATTAAAAAGCATCCACGATGAAGGTAACACTATTATTATGGTTACTCATAACCCAGCCCTCACTGTCTATGCCACTCGTGTTATCCATATGCTCGATGGTCAGATTGATACGGATGTTAAGACTGTTGCCGATGCTAATCTCCCTCAGCCGATTTCCGTCAAAATCAAGAAACATAAACCAGAAATAAATCTCCCGGGCGACGAAGGTAAACATAAACCCAAAAAACGCAAAAAATCTCGGAGGAAACACTAATGCCACTATTATTAAAAACCCACTACAAGCTCGCTCGCACCGCCATCAAGGAGCATCGTACACGCTCGTTCCTGACGTGTCTTGGCATTGCAATTGGAGTAGCTAGTATTATCCTCATCCTGTCCCTTATGGGTAGTATTTCGAACTTAGTTCGAAGTGAAATTAGTAGTCTCGGTAATGATATTATGGTTGTTCGACCAAACTCCACCAAGGATACTGTCACTAGTATCGTCGAAGAATTAACATCTTCGTATTCCTTCCAGAAATCCAATCTTACAGCCTCCGATGTTAATGTCATCAAGCAAAATGAAGGTGTGGCTGCTGCAGCCCCCATCGCCGTCTCAGTTAATACGGTAGGCTCAGAGAAAAACACCCTTTCTTCTGTTCCAATCTTAGGCACCAACCTTGATTTTATCAAAATCGAACCATTACCGCTCCGCTACGGCGCTTTCCTAAGTGAAAAAAACGAAGACAAATCTGTTGTTCTTGGCCACACCTTATCTCTTGCCCTGTTCAATACTATTAATAGTACCGTAGGCAAAACTGTCACTATCATGGGTGAGAAATTTATGGTTGTAGGCGTACTTGATGAAATCAACAAATCCATCAATTTTGATAACATCGATCTAGACAACGCCCTTATTATGGATATTGAAAGTCTTTCTCAAATCTCTGGTTCTACTCAAATCCAACAAATCAATATCAAAACCGCCAACACCGACGGCATGGCCGCTCTTTCTGACAATCTTACAAAGACCCTCATCGAACAAAAACACGGCGATAATAATTTCACAATCGCCTACGGTGATGCCATTACTCACCCAGCCAGCTCTCTCTTTAATATTATTTCTGGCATGCTTACTACTGTGGCGGCTATATCCTTGGTGGTGGGCGGTATTGGTGTTATGAATATTATGTTGGTTTCGGTTGCCGAGCGCAATCGTGAAATCGGTATCCGTAAAGCCGTTGGCGCCTCGTCTCGTAATATTCTTATGCAGTTCCTCTTCGAATCGCTCATTCTATCATTCTCGGGTGGCATAATGGGGTTAGTCCTCGGCTACATTCTAGCTTTCCTCTTATCTACCATTACTCCGTTCAATCCATTTATTAGCTGGGAGATTATCGCTATTACTCTACTGACCACCATTGTCATTGGTGTCATCTTTGGTATCTATCCCGCCATCAAGGCTGCCTCGCGCAATCCTATTGAATCACTTAAACATTATCGTTAACTATGAAAGCCTTCCTTCGCAAAATTCCATTTTACAATCAGGCCGTCCTTCCCTACCATTACTTCCAAGGTGTTACCGCGGCTGTAAAGAACGGCTTTCCTGCCCGTAAACTCCATGTCATCGGTGTAACCGGCACCAATGGTAAAACCACGACCTGTTTTATGATTTGGCAGATGTTGCGTCATGCTGGATATAAAACCGGCCTACTAACTACAGTAGCTCACGGTATTGATAAGCTTAGCCCCGAACTGAATCATATGACTACTGTCGATGCTTTCACTCTTAATCAACGCATCCGTGATATTGTAGACCAGGGCGCAGAGTACCTCGTTCTAGAGGTTACCTCTCACGCTCTCGTAGAGTTTCGTACTCTAGGTATCCCTGTCGACATCGCTGTATTTACTAACCTTACACATGATCACCTAGATTATCATAAAACTCTCACAAATTACCGCAACGCCAAGGGTAAACTTTTCAAAAAAGCCAAATTTAGCATTCTAAACGCCGACGACAAGGCTACCAGCTATTATAAAACCCTCTCGAGGAATTATATCACATATGGCATAAAACACGGCGAAAATCGTGCTACAAACATAAAACTAACCGTCTCTGGTGTAAAATATTCACTTGGTGATATAAATATCGAAACCAAGATACCTGGCGAGTTTAATGTCTATAACTCTCTCGCCGCCGCCCTCGTCGGTCAAAAACTCGGCCTCACTAGTCAACAGATAGTAGATGGTATTAAATCCCTCACCAGTGTTGAGGGGCGCATGAATCTTATCGATGAAGGTCAACCTTTTACGGTTATTGTCGACTACGCTCATGCTCCCGATGCCTTGGAGAAAGTATTTGAATCCGTCAAAGACCACAAAGGCAAAGTTATTTCCGTTCATGGCGGAGCTGGTCAACGCGACCCTTCTACTAGACCTATTCGTGGTGCTATTCTAGCTAAAAATTCGGATATCGTTATTATCACCGAAGATGATTCCCGCGATGAGAATCCCGAGCAAATCGCCGCCGCTTTCATCCAAGGTGCCGAAAAATACGGCAAAATCCTCGGCCAAGACCTCTTCAAAGAACTTGACCGCAAAAAAGCCATCGAGCTTGCCCTAAACAAAGCCAAACCTGGCGACCTTGTCCTTATTCTTGGCAAAGGTCACGAGAAAACCATTCTCCGCGCCGACGGCCCTCATATGTTTAATGACACCGAAGTGACGAGAAAACTGCTAAGGTCACTCTACGGTTCGTAGTTAGCTATTCCTTCAATCACGAATTTTTGGTCAATGCCAAGCCCATAAGCAATCGCTGCCGCACAAGCCATATATGATACTGCTGGCTCGCCCGCCACAAATGTCGCCACTGACAAAAACTCAGAAGCCACCGACAAAGTTGCTTCGGTTCCTTTCGGGTATAATTTCGAATTTAAAATCTTCACGTCAGAACTACTTTGTCCAAAGCTCACCGTCTTATTCTTGCCCTTGAATTCTGCAAAAGTACTATAATTCAAATCGTCGCTATTGAGTACCACGATTTCTGGCTTCATATCAAACAAAGTTTTCTCACATTCGATATATTCCCCAGGCTCCATATCATGTAGTCCAGCCGTTACGAAGTTCGTCATCGCTGCAACCTCTACCGGTAAGCCGTAGAAGATATTATCGCGAAGCCCTTCAGCTGGTACAGTTACCACCACATAGTTTGCCCCCGCTTTCCAAGCATCGGACAAAAACTTATGTAGCATTCCCATCTTAAATGGTTGCTCCGAAGCAAGTACCGCCACCTGCTCGCCTACTGCCTTTAGTATCTCGTGTACATAGTGCGCTACGATTGTCTTCCCGGTCGTGCCGGTAATAGCAATCAATTTCATATCCTTAGTCGGATTACCGTAATAAGACTTCAGGAGTTTTGCTTTCAGCTTCTGACGACTCTGTTTTAGTCCACCGTTTTTATTTGACTTATTCTTTCCCTGCTCTACCATAATACCTCCATTATATCATATTTTATCACTGTAATAACTTGCACACCAAACTCGTAATTAGCTCCTTTTCGCGTGGCTCACTTTCCGCAATCAGCAGCGCAATCGCAGTCAGTGCTCTATCGCTGATTTTTGTCTCACCATTAGTAGTTAGATGGCAATCGTTCACAGTCAAAAACAGAATAAATAACAGCGCGCCAATTCGCTTATTCCCATCATAAAACGGATGATCTTTAATCACGAAGTATAGCAAATTCGCCGCTTTCTCTTGCACACTCGGATATAGTTCCTTACCATCATAACTCTGAAATATCGCCCTGAGACTCCCCTCGAAACTGCCATTTCGTACCTTTCCAAATAAATCCGAGCCGCCAATTTTTTCACGTAGAGACTCCACGGCTTGAGTGCACATTTCAACAGTTAACTCTCTTCCCTTCTTCCGCTTCGACATAAAAGACAAATCAATATGCCCATCGTCGAACTCCTGCAAAGTCCGAAAGCTCCCCGCGTATTTTGTAATTACCTCTAGTATACCGTTGGCTTCCCCCGCATCTAATTCATTTCGCGCCGTCAATCGCCTCACCAGTGTCATCATTTTTTCAACATCATGCAGTTTTTTCACCTCTTCCTTTTCACGCATCGCTAAAAGTCTACGCTGATTCACTGCTACCCCATTGGTTAGATACTGTCGTAATACCGAAGTAGCCCACACCCGAAACTTCGTCGCTTTCTTCGAATTTACTCGATATCCCACCGAGATAATCATATCTAAGTTATAAGCCTTGACGCGTCGCCTGATGACTCTTCCACCCTCATTTTGAACTTGTAAAATTTCTTTACAAGTTCGATTTTCAACTTGTGCATTTTTTGCACAGGTTGGATTTCTTTCCAGTTCACCATCTTTATAAATATTGTTTACATGACGTACGATTACGGTTCTATCTACTCCAAAAATTCCCGCAATCTGCTCATAGGTCGCCCAAATCGTCTCTGCCTCCATATCAACATCAAAGACCACTTCACCCTTTTCCCCTTGATAAATCTCAATCCGCTTCTCGGTCTCTTCCTCAGCCATTTTGCAAACCTCCTTTTGCCCCATTATATCAGACAGAACAAAAAAGCGCCAAACTGGCGTTCCTAATGGCGGAAGAGAGAGGATTCGATTGAAGCGAAGCGACAAACGAGTCCTGCTTTTTGAGCACGCTCGTTAGAGCGTGGCGGAAGAGAGAGGATTCGAACCTCCGAGACTCTTGCGAGCCCACACGATTTCGAGTCGTGCGCCTTCAACCACTCGGCCACTCTTCCACAAATTATTATATCACAGTTTTTCTCTTAAGTAAAACGGGTAAATTTTACAACATTTTTTACAAAAATATGATATAATATTACTGTCACCTTTGGGTGATGCTCATTTAATTTCTAGGTGGATGTACAAATCTCACCTCAATAGACGTGAGATTTACCATCCACATCAAGAAACATATGCGCCCGTAGCTCAGCTGGATAGAGCGTTTGCTTGCGGAGCAAAAGGTCGTAGGTTC
>CAMNPZ010000014.1 GCA_946548715.1 uncultured Candidatus Saccharibacteria bacterium | reverse complement strand
TCTAGAGGGTTATTTTGTTATGAGAAATTCTCATATGTATGTTTAACTAACAAAGCTTTAAGGTGCAATTGGCACTCTTTACATTTTAGTGCTAATTTTGTATAATTGTAGGTATGGAAATAACATCTCGGCAAAAAGAAATACTTTGTCAAATTATAGAGGAATACGCTGAAACTGCTTCGCCAGTGGGGAGTGTAACGATGGCGAAACTATTTGGCGTGTCGCCGGCAACGATTCGAGCGGAAATGGCGCGACTTGAGGTCCTGGGGTTAATTGCGCAGCCGCATACTTCGGCGGGTCGGGTACCGACAGATGCGGGGTATCGGTTCTATGTGAATAATCTCGAAAACGGGATGGATTCATCAATAAACTCTGAAGTTGCTAAAAAATCGCTTGAGAGAGGTACGCATGCGATTGAGGTGAGGATTGCGTCGCAGTCGCAGGCCGATGCGGCAATTCGGCGAGCGGTGGATTCTTTGGTGGAACTGACTGGTAATTTGGGTCTAGCAACGATTGGTGGACAGCTGTATTTGTCGGGAATATCGCAATTGTTTACGCAGCCGGAGTTTATGGATACTCGGCGAGTGCAAGCGGTGGCAAAGTTGTTAGATAATTTGGAACCTTGGCTAAGGGAAGCAGCGCCGGGGGAACCTTTAAATATATTTATTGGGCAAGAGAACCCTATTGGTAAGAATTCTGAAGTGTCACTGATAATTTCGAAGTTTCGGTCGCCTTTTTCGGACCGGAGTTATATCGGAGTGCTCGGGCCGACGCGGCAGAATTATTCCAGAGTAATGTCTCTGGTGCGTTATACAGGTAAAATGTTGGAGGAAATATTATGAAAAAAACGGAGAAACATAGTTGTGGAGGGGAATGTGGGTGTCATGATGGTGGGGAATGCACTTGTGGTGGTGGATGCACTTGTAAGGCAAAAATTGCGGAGCTAACAAATGATTTGCAGCGGACGCGAGCGGATTTTGAAAATTACCGCAAGCAAATTGAGGCGCAAAAAGAAGCAGAACGTAAATTAGCAAGATATGCAACTATAGGTAAAATGTTGCCGTTGCTTGATGATATTGATAGGGCGGTGGGGACCTATGAAGAATTAAAGCCTTTGGCAAAATCTTTGGAAAAAACGATGCAAGAATTGGGGCTTAAGAAGATTGAGATGGCTGAGGGTGCTGAGTTTAACCCGGAGCTAGCTGAGGCAGTGATGGCAGAAGGTGACGGGGAAAAGGAAGTAATTGGGGAGGTGCTAAGACCTGGGTATTACTATGAAAACGAAGTGTTACGACCGGCAATGGTCAAAGTAAAGAAAATTTGATACAATAAGGTAAAGTTGAAAGGAGTAAATAAAATGGCTGAATATAAGTTGATTTTGAAAAAACGCGAGCTGATGGGGAAGAAACTTAAAGGATTGCGGGCGGAAGGATTGATTCCTTCGGTGCTCTATGGTGGGAAGGAACCGGTTTTGCTGTCTTCAGAATATGTGCCGACAGAGAAAGCTTTGCAAGGAGCTGGTTATCATTCACCGATTGATTTGGATATTGAAGGTAAGAAGAAAATGGCAATCGTGAAGAATGTGGCAATTGATCCAGTGTCGAGGAAGATTATGAATGTTGAGTTCCAGGCGATTTCGGCGCGTGAAGTAGTAGAAGCGACGACTCCAGTGGTGGTTGTTGGGTTTGAGGAATCGGAGGCTTCGAAGACTTATCATTTTGCAATGACGCAGGCGATTGAGGAACTAGATGTGAAGGCAAAGCCGGCTGATTTGCCAAAGGAATTGACCGTCGATGCTTCTGCGATGAAGGAAGTGGAAGATAAACTGACAATTGCGAATATCGTATTGCCAGAGGGTGTGACGTTTGCTGATAAGGAGCTTGATCCTGAGCAGGTGGTGGCGTCATTGTTTGACCCGGCGGTAGAGGCTGAGAAGCGTGAGGCTGAAGAAGCTGCTGCAGAGGCTGAAGTTGAGGCGCCTGCGGAAGGAAAAACCGAATCTACTGAAGAAAAAGCGGAATAATTCAATAAGTTAAGTAGTTCTTCGTTCGACGTTGAAATCGCGCCGCATAAAAATTACAACAGGTCAGGCGGACTCGCTCTGATATTGCAGTATCAGATTCTCGTCCGTGACTGTTGTAATTTTTATCGGGCGATTTCAAAATGTCTCACTCAGGACTATTTAGTTCATTAGGTTGTTCTGCTTCTTTTTTGAAGGGCTTTGGTATTGGCGATGAGGCGGTCGAGGAAGGCTTGACGCGCCTTGTCGGTATTGGCATTGTCACCTTGCCAGGCGTAGAGGGCGGGGTCTTGGAGTGCGCGGGCGAAGCTGAACGTGACTGGCCAGGGGAAGGGGCCATGCGCGATGACGGCTGCGAGATTGTCGGTGGCTTGTTCGACGGTTTGACCACCAGAGAGGAAGACGACACCGGCAAGTTCGGTGGGGACGTTGGATTTGAGAACTTCTGCGGTGGCTTCGCCGACTTCTTGTGGGGTGGATTGGTGTTCGAATTGTTTGCCGGCAAGGACCATGTTGACTTTGAGGAGGCAGGCTTTGAGATTGACTTTTTGGGCGTCGAGTGCATCGAAGAGAGCGCGTAGGATTTTGCCGGTGACTTCGATGGATTGTCGAATATTGTAATAACCGTCGTAGACGACTTCGGGTTCAACAATGGGAACAAGGCCGGCCTGTTGACAGGCTTTGGCGTATTTGGCGAGAGTGTCGCAGTTTTGATGAATGGCTTCGTCGGTGGGGGTGAGAATGTCGCCACTTGGATTAATACGGAGTTCAAAGGCGGCACGCCATTTGGCGAAACGGAGACCCATTTGGTAGTATTCGGCGAGGCGAGAGTCGAGATTGTCGAGACCTTTGGTGATGGTTTCGAGGGAATTGGGGTTGAGGGGGGTTAGGCCTTGGTCGACTTTGATGCCAGGGATGATGCGTTTGCTGGTGAGGTATTCGGTGAAATTTTGGCCGTTGTCGGCGATTTGGCGAGCAGTTTCGTCAAAAAGAATGACGCCATTGACGTAGTCCTCGAGATGTGGTGTGGTGAAGAAGATATTGCGGTAGTCGCGGCGATTGTCGTAGGTGTCGGGGATGTCTAGGGTTGCGAATTTTTTGTGGATGCTACCGCCAGATTCGTCGGCGGCGAGGATGCCTTTGGGATGCAAAACGAGGGTGCTGGCGATGAGTTCGAGATTGTTGGGACTACTTTGCTCGGCAGCTAAAGATTGGAGTTGGTCGAGATTGAGGGCGGAATTGAGCTTAGCATGCTCGACGTTGGCGCGAGCGAGGCGAAAACTGTCTTCGATGGAATTGCCCAGAATAAAGCTGCCTAGGATAGTGGCAGAGGCGATAGAATAGGTGGAAAGGTGAGTGAGCATATTGATGCGCTCGACGGAAATTGGCTCGGATATGTTGTGACAAGTGAGGCGATGTTCGGAAATCTTGAACAATTTGTCTGAATCCAAAATGTCAGCTGGAATGATATCTTCGGTGATAGTGTGGTCGGTTTCTTCTAAGAAAATAAGACTGGCACGAGGAATGAGACTATTAAGATGAGGATTGGTGGTCGTTCTGAGATAGAGGATAAGTTTGGTGTTGCCAGATATATCAAGATAGGCATTAATGCGGTTTACGGCGGTTTGGTCGAGCTCGGCAGAGCGGTCGACGTAAAGATAGTCGTAAGCTTCGGCGGGAGGGGTGAAACGAGTGGTTTTGTGTGATGTTGGTACGAAATAGCAGGGCTTATCGTCGGCTAAAAGAATGTAACGATAAGTATCAATAGGTTCGGTAGTGACTGGGCCGTCGTCCGTGAAATGAAGGCGGGAGCCGTTGATGGTGGCTTCGAGGCCAAGATTATGTAAAACTTCCAGTGTTACGGTGGCGCCGCCTAGATTGGAGCTACGATTGTAAAAATGATGCTCGCTGGCGTTGAAACTGAGATCGAGCCATTTGATGTCGTCTCTGTCGGATTCGAGAGATTCGGTACGGGAGTCTAGGTTGAGATAGACGTCCTTCAAAATATTGCCCACGATTAAAATGCTCATGGTATTATTATATCACAACTATATTAAACTCTTAAATAGGTTTTGTTCGCGATGACTTCGTATTATTATGATGTACGATTTAGAACTAAAACCTATTCCTTCTCAACGTAGAAATCTCGCCGCATAAAAATTACAACAGGTCAGGCGGACTCGCCCTGATATTTCAGTATCAGATTCTCGTCCGTGACTGTTGTAATTTTTATCGGGCGATTTCAAAATGTTTCGAAAGAATAGGTTTTAGTTCTATATAGTAATGCCTAATAATCCGAGGATGCCACGTAGGGCGTAGGCGGTGTCTTCGTGATTTCTGACGGTGATGGTGTCGATGCCCATTTGAACGACGGGATAATCGTTGCCGCCGGGTTGGGTCATGTCACCGAAGTAGAGGATGTCCTCTTTGTCAACTTTGAGCTCTTCGAGGAGATGAGTCATGCCGAAGACTTTATTCATACCTGGTGTAATTGCGTTGATAGAGGTAGTGCCGCCGATTTCATAGTCGAATTCAGGGGCGAGTTCTTTGCAACGCGCGACGATTTGCTCGCGTTTTTTGCAGTCGGGGTCCCAGGCATATTTGGCTTCGGTGCCGGCGTTTTGACCAAGGGCAGAGAAGGTGACTTGGGAGAGGCGGTTTTCGATGATTTCGTCGCCGGGCTCTAGTTTGTCGGCTTCCCAGAAGCCGAGTTCACGGGCGGCTTGCTCGATGGTTGCGGTGATTTTCTGGACTTGCTCGTCGGTCAATGGGTAATTGTAGATTTGTTTCCAATCGTCGTTCTCATAGCGGTAGTACTGAGTGCCCTGAGCCACAAAGAGATGTAAATGTGAGAGCTGCTCTGAGGTGGCGCCGCGTTCGCTGAGACGATTGACGATTTGGATAAGGAATTGATCGAATTTCTGACCAGATATGGGGCAGATTTCGAAATGGTCGAGACACTTAATGAGCAAATCGGCGATTTCGTCTGGGATGGGAGTTTTAGCTACGTTTAATGTTTGATCTATGTCGAATGATAATACTTTTTTCATAATAATTATATTATAGCATGCTATAATAGATATATGAAAACTTATATCGTGGGCAATTGGAAGCTGAATTTTACGGTCGGTGAAGCTTCTATTTATCTTCATAAACTATTAAAAACATTACCGAATTATCGAGACCTTGAGGTAGTAGTGGCGCCGTCGGCTTTGGCACTGCAGCCGTTGTCTTTACAAATTGACAGACACAAGATGAAATTGGCGGCACAAAATGGGTTTTATCGTGATACTGGTGCATATACTGGTGAGATTTCTTTTGCACAGCTGCGCGGAATGGTGGATTATGCCTTGGTGGGGCATTCAGAGCGTCGTTATGTATTGCATGAAGACGATAAAATGATAGCAAAAAAGGTAGCTGCAGCGATTCGGAATCGTATTACACCGATTTTGTGTATTGGGGAGATTGAAAGTGAGCGAGCGTTTGGTGAGACGGCGGATGTAATTCGAGATCAGCTACTAGGTGGACTGTCAGAAGTTTCGGATGACGAACTTTCTAAGGTGATAATTGCTTATGAGCCGGTATGGGCGATTTCGTCGGCTAAGTCGGCGAAGTTGGCGACTCCAGACGAAATTCGCGAAGTAGTGGATTTGATTCGGAAGACGTTGCTCGATACATATGGAGCGAAGGCTGCCGAAGGTGTTCCGGTATTATTTGGTGGAAGCGTCAGCGCAGCAAACGCTGGAGCTTATTTGACGGTGCCAGGGGTGAACGGACTCTTAATTGGCTCGTCGAGTTTGATTTTAAGTGAATTTTGTGATATAATTGAAATAGCTAAAAGAGTGAGAGAATGAGCAAGAGATACATGGATTTCGTACCATTAAAAAACGTCGATGAGAAAACGGCGGTGGTTTCTGGTGTGCCGAGGAGAACGAATGTGACTGGTGCGGCGAAAAGGCCCTCTTCGATGACGACTTCAACGGTGAAGCCGAGAGTACTAATGCCCGAATCTACGGCGACGCCTAGGACAAGAATGGTGCGAAGAGATGTATCGCGGAAGATAGTGTCACGGAAGGCAGTTGGGCAGTCTGGAGTGGTCGAGCAACAGAGAGTTGTGACGATGTCTCAGACGAGGACGATGCAGGGGAATATGGGTGGATTTGCTATTCGTGATGATGCGAAATTGGGCGAAGTCGAAGATTTGAATCCGAAATTCGTAAAAACAGATGTACCTAAGAGGCCGCTTGGTGACGGTTCTGCGCGTAAGACGGCCATACAACAGATGGCTAAGGATGAAGCGAAAGAGGTAAAGTCGAAACGTTTGATTGGTAGATTTCGAGGCAAGACGGCGAAGACTGAAACGAAAGGTAGTGCTAAGGTTGTTTCGAAGAAAGAGAAGAATGTGGCGGCTGGAGGTACGTTTGTGGCGCCTAAACCGGCATTTATAAATCAAGATAAAGTAGTCAAACGGCCTTTATCGAAGAATGTATACCAGAAGAATATTGTAGCGACTAGTGAATCTAATAATAAGGCACCGGTGGCTATTATTGCTAAGCCAGAGAAAGAATCGAAGATTGGTTTGGTCGTAGCGATTATTTTGACGATTATTTTGGGGGCAGTGGCAGGGACAATTGCTTTCTTGTTGTTACCGAAATAATGTGATATAATTGTGGGGATGGTGGGATTAGCTCAGATGGTTAGAGCGTCTGATTGTGGTCCAGAAGGTCGTGGGTTCGATCCCCATATCCCACCCCAAATTTCTGGCCAAAATTCCGTATCTTAGCAGTTTTCGACTCTCGCTCGATTAGTAATCGCACTTCGAGTCGAGAAACTACTAATCTACGAAATTTTGGCTCAGAAATTGTACGTATCAAGAATGCGGGTGTAGTACAGCGGTTAGTATGCAAGTTTTCCAAACTTGAGATAGGGTTTCGACTACCCTCACCCGCACCATTCGAATTGAAAGCCGCTGAGGCGGTTTTTTGTGCTGGTTGGGGGATTATTGCTTTTATGGTTTAATTATTGACTTTTTTGCTAAAGTGTGCTATAATGTGATTAGTCTGAAATAAGAGGTGTGTTCTTGATGGAAGACGACCATTAACAACCAAATCATCTCAGATTTCAATGAAATCTGAAAGCTATCTACCGATACCCCGCAAACCGGGGGCGTCGGCCTCCGGAACAAAATGAAGGAGGAAGAACCATATGAAGGTATTATTTTCTGTTTTTCTGGCGATTGTAGTCGCCGTATTGGTATTGACTGCAGACATGATGCTGAGCAGAAGGGAACGTAAGGTCTCTGTACGAGGCATCGTTTCGGCGGTGATTTTCGGGCTGCTTGCCGGCTTAATCAACGGTTTCGTGCCGTTGTTTACTGGGCCGGTGGCGTTCCTGGCGCCGTTGTCGCTCGCTGCGATGGTTGCCATGTCTCTGTATCTCGGAGGCTGGTGGCTGTCAGCGAAAAGCACGCGGTTTGTCGCGATGCTGCCACTGCTGGCGCTGGCGGTGATGTTTTATTTCACCACGATGGCGGCGGCGAGCATGACGGCGAATATGGTTTTATCGTCGTCGGTGTTTGCTGCGAGCCTAATCATGTTCCTGCCGAATGCGATTCTGGTGGGGCTCATTGGAGCCTTGCTGGCGTCCTGGCTGTACAACCGCTATGTGGATGAGAGAGATGGCCAGGGAAGGACGGGTCTTTCGAGGCTCTATCTGGTTCTGGCGATTGTCGTTGCGGCTTTGGCTGTTTTGATTATCGTCATTCTCCTGGTCGCGCAAGTGAACTGGGGGAGTATCAGGATTGGCGGCGGGTACCAGATGACGGCACAAACTGAGTCAGAAACCGACTACGGCTATGGCGGAAGTGGTGCTGCATCTACGGGAGCAACGGGTGGTGCAGGCTTTGCATCGACCTTAATCCCGACGGCGGTAGGGAACATCACGTTCCCTGGTACTGCGGGATTTTATAACGCGATGCTACAGAATGATGGCATCGCGGGGAACGAATTTAATTTCGGTCCCAACCCGCTCCAGTCGGGGTTGATGGCAGTCGACTATGACCGGGACCTGCGTCAGAGAATGGCGTATGACCCGGCGTTGACGGCGGCGGTGCTCGCGTGGTATGACGCGAACGCTGGCACTCGGTTCCTCGGCAGCTTCTATGAGAGCTGTAAAGGCAACTGGGCCGAGACCATCAATCAGGCGAAGGACAGCTTCATTGCTGACCCGAACCTGTGGCTGACGACGCTCGTCCGCTTCTATCAGATGTTGGATGAGACGGCGACGGTTTCCTTGACGGAGGCCAGCGGCTTGAAGGATCAGATGTACATGAATCCGTATACGGTGAGTGGCATGTCTGATGTCATTGTGATGACGACAGATCAGCCGACTGGCACGTTCCTGACGTACGGCATCAACATCAAGGGTAACTTGGTGGAGGTATCGTATCGTATTGAGTGCGGCTATCAGCCGACTAATGTCCAGGAGGTGATGGGTATCGTCCCGCAGCCTCAGCCTGAACCGCAGCCGCAGCCGGAACCTGTGCCGACGCCGACACCAACGCCGACGCCGACACCGACACCAACACCAACACCGACGCCGACACCTCAGCCTGAGCCTCAGCCTGAGCCGGCGCCGCAGAAGGACCCGACGCAGTCACCGACTGTGAATACGCAGCCGAACGACGACCCGGGACCGGGGCCCAGCACTAACAACGGTGTTGGTGCGACGACTTCGACGGCGGATCAGCCGACGAATAGTACGTCGTATGAGACGCCGCAAGAATATTTCGAGGTTGTCGAAGAGTTGGCGGATATCAACGCCAACCAGGCGACTGGTGCGGACAGTAACGCGCCAACTACAACTCCGCCGCCCAGTACCACCGTTGACAACAATGGTGATACTGGTAACGGCGGAGCACCAATAAATTCGCCGACTACGGTTGTGCCGCCAGCAGTGGTGGCCGATACTGGTCAGGCGATTTCAGATAATCCGGGTGAGGCCTGGGGAGGTCCGTCGGATTAAGGTAGATAGCTAGGTGGAGCCCGTGGGCGGGACGGCCCAAGTACTTTAAGCACTTTATTTCAAAAGTCCGGCAACTTCGGTTGCCGGGCTTCACCCCATAAATTGAAGTTTGAGACGATTTGGTTGAAGCAGACGAATCATTAACAATTAGGCTAGCAAAATGATTATTAATAAAGTTTTATTCAAAGAAAGGATTATTATGAATAAGATTTATAAATCTATGCTTGGCGTGGCTGGTGCAGCAATTGTGCTCGCTGGTACGCTGACTCCAGCTCTTGTGAATGCTTGGGGTGACTCTAGTAATGGTCGTCCTAGCTATACACTTGAGCAAATTAACGCCGGTAAGCTAGGCGATAAAATAGTGCTTAACTCGATTACTAATAACCAGGTGATTGGTGATGAGAAAAACTTCGTAGGTGCGAAGGTAGCTGGCGCAAACGTTACTACCTGGAACGCTAATACGATTGACGTGAAAGATGGTGAAACTTACACGATTCGTCTTTACGTTCATAACAACAGCCCGAAGGGCCGTGATGCTATCGCGACTGGTGTGAAAGCGACTTTTTCGCTTCCTACTACGGTAGCTAAATCTCAAACGATTGTGGGTTACATCGATTCGTCGAACGCAACTCCTAACCGTTACTGGGATGAGGTAACTCTCAATGCTAGCGAGAATGTTTACCTCGAATACGTTGCTGGTTCTGCTAAGTTTAATAATAAAAGCGAAGCTGGTCAGGAACGTACGTTTGCTTTACCTGATTCCGTAATCACTTCTGGTGCTACACTTGGTTATGACAAGATGGATGGTAAAATTCCTGGTTGTTATGGCTTTTCTGGTGTAGTGACGATTGACGTGAAAGTGCATAGCTCGGTGGCTGCTAAGGTTGCTAAGCAAGTTCGTATCAAGGGCACCAAGACCTGGAGTGAATCAGTAGAAGCTAAAGTTGGTGACGAAGTCGAATACCAAATCGAGTACGTTAACTTGCTTTCTGAGCAGGTGAAAGACGTGATGATTCGTGACGTACTTCCTACCAACGTGGAATATGTACAGAACTCTACGTATTTGTATAATTCTAATTACCAGAATGGTACTTTGCTAAAGGACAACACTGTCACTACTACTGGTATTAATATCGGTAGCTACAATGCCAAGGGTAACGCCTATGTGCGTTTCACTGGTAAAGTGGTCGACAAGTCAATGGCTTGTGGTAAAAACCAATTGGTCAACTGGGCAAGCGCTACGGTGTCTGGCTCGGCTGTAAAGAATGCGGTTTATAAGGATGACGCTTCGGTCTTTGTAACTAAGGACGATGAGAGCTGTCATGATAAACCAGTCAATCCGGAACCAACTCCAGATAATCCTAGTACGCCAGAGACTCCTGTGGAGACTCCTACTACGATTGTGAATACTGGTGCTGGTACGGTTGTAACTGGCGCGATTGGTGCCGGTTCGGTAGTGACTACGCTTGGTTACTACATTGCTAGCCGCAAAAAGTTAATGAAATAAGTTGACCGCTTCATGGGTGGCAACTAGGGGGATAAAGACGAGCTTGAGCCTACTGGCGAGGGCTCGTTTTTTTGTGTTCGTTAATGTGGGCGAGTGGTTTCGGGGTGGCTGAATGGATATGGAATATGGTTTTGTCTGAACATTTTATATTGAAAAATGTTAGTGCTTGTGCTATATTGAGTATATATGGATCCGACACAGAAACAAAATGATGTTTTAGGCAACCAGCCTTCGGTGAATGGCCCGTCTGGGGTGGGTTATCCGCCTGTGGCGGGTAGTCAGCCGGTGGTAAGTGATGGGCCTTCGGTGGGTAATTCGCCTGTGCCGGATACTCGGCCGTTGATGGTAAATCAGTCGTTGGTAGGCGATTCGCCTACGGTAAGCAGTCAGTCGCCTATGGGCGTGAGTAATACTGGCGGACTGATGGATGCAGGAGGGGCCAATGGACCAGTCGGTGTCGGAATTTCTAATCAGCCAATGAATGCGGGACAATTCGGTGGATTAAACAATATGGGTAACCAGAGCGTGCCGATGAGCACTGGGACTGGGGATATTATACTAGCGCCAGAAAAAAAGTCGAAGAAATGGTGGATTGTGGGGGCGGTGGGGGTGACAATATGTGCGGTTGCGTTTTTTTTGTTTTTTTTCATAAATCAACGACGGAATGTTGGCGAGGTTAAAGAGGCATGGAGTGATTACTATAACTATTTGATGTATGGTGATAATGAAAAGATTGAAGATGTTTCAATTAATAATTGGTATCCCACAGTAATTAGTGAAGCGGATGCTTGGGTTGAGGAGTCAGGGGGAGAGGGGCGTGGTTATTATGACGTTTTGGATGAAAAGTATGAAAGGCTTTATGGTCTTTTTTCCAGTAAAGATGAAGAGATGAAAAGATATAATGATATATATAGAAGTTTTTTTGATTATAATCAACTAAGTCGAATTAAGCAAGCGATTGTAGATGAGTATTACAATAATGATATCGATGCCGCAAATAGATATATCGAGAGTATTGGTGCTGAAGTGGTAAGCGATGATGAAAATGTTACTGATTTATATTATTCTATTAGGTTTTATCTAGAGATATTTTTGTCAGTGGTGGACTATTATAATGCAAATGACTGTAATTTTATTGATGCCAGTGTTATGGTTTGTCCTAAAATCGACGCAAATGATGATACAGAAAAAAAACTACAGGGACTTTATATGAGTAAAAGTAGGCTTGATTATTATTATGATAGTGTTTTTCTGTATTATATGTTCTATAATACTTTATCAATGAACCAGCGAATAGAAGGAGGTGACTTATGAGAATTAAAAGAATCTTGTTGTTTTTAGGCTTGATGATAGCTGCGATGGTGGTTGGGAATGGTGACCGTGTTTTTGCTATAAATCAAAGTGATTTGACGACCAAAGTCTTATTAAGAGGTCTTGAAAAATGTTATGAAGATAAGTATATTCCGTCTGGAAAACAGATTGATGGAACAACCAAACCAGTGGAATTGGATGATATTTTTTCTGAATCAGGAAAGAAGGAAGAAGAGGATACAATTAAGGTATTCAGTAAAGAGTTGGGCAATACTTTGACTCAAGATGTTCCGGCCGTTTCTTGCAAACAGTTGTTTGATGGATACTCTTCGTTGATGAATGGTAGTATAAAAGGACTATTTAGTTTGACTGGAAAGGCGTTTGATATTAGTCAAATGGGTTTTCACACAAATAAAAATAACACTAATACAAAAAAAGAGTGTTTAAAAATACATTATAAGTATAATTTTAGTAACAAGGTATATGAAGGTGATTCAAATGAGCTTTGTTTTTTGGTTGAAGAATCTAACCAAACTTTGCAAACTGTGTATGATAATACGATAGGAATAGTATATGAACAAGGTACTACACCAACGGTGAATGAGAATAGTGCAAATGCTATTACCGCGACTATACAACAACCCAGTGGAAATGATACTTTTCGTTTGAATATTTCACAATCTAACGGAGCGAGTCTTGACATGACCTGTAACGGTGTAGATTTTCTCAATATGGCTGTGGACTTCAACGGTCTCTTGAACTGTTTTAAGACGTCGTTTGAAAACCAGGCTTTAGTATCGAATAGAAATGATACAAATGGCGCACCAATTACGGTTCAGTTTGAAGCTGGAAGTGTTTCCGTTGTAGAAAAGCCAATATCTAGTGGTGGAGTTGGTAATATTTGGGAAAAGGATGCTAGTGGTGCGGCTGTGGCGGCGTTGAAATACTATGGTGGTTATGATAAGTTTGATGATCTGGTTTTTAGTGAACAAGAAAAATATGATGTTTTAAATTATTATATAGACCAGGTTCGAAAATCTGATACAAACCTGGCTGTTGTGTCTAGTTCATGTTATGATACGGCAGATGAGTTAGGCAATAACGTAATGGGTGTGATAATGAGTGATGGTAAATGGTGCGAATTGACTGGTTGGGAAGCGCATAAGGACGAGAAATTTAACGTAATTAAAAATGTGATTGCAAATGATAGACAAGCTTTAAAAACAGTGACTTTTGAGGAATTGTTGGAAAGATTGAAAAAAATTAATGTTTCGTCAATAAAAGTGGGTGCGGGTTTTAACGCAGGTAGTAATACAGCGGATGAAGAGGATAATTGTCGTAATGCTGGGGGGGCTGGAGCGTTAGCGTGGGCTATTTGTCCAATTCTGACTATTATGGGTGATGCAGCGGAGGGTATTTATACGGATGTTATTGATCCGCTACTCGTGATAGAACCTACATTATTTGGTAATGCTAAGGGTGGAAAAGATACTCGAGATGCTTGGGAGACTTTTAGAGATATAGCCAATGTATTGTTTATTATCTTGTTTCTTGTCGTGATTTTTTCTCAATTAACTGGCATTGGAATTGATAATTATGGCATAAAAAAAATATTGCCGAGATTAATTGTTGCTGCGGTACTAATTAATCTATCGTATCTGATATGCCTTCTTTTGGTGGATTTATCCAATATTTTAGGTGTTGGTTTGAAGGGCATATTTGATACTCTTGGTGAAAAATTGAATACGACTATTAATTTGCCGAGTGGCGTGACTACTTCTGGTGGAGGGACTACTTTTAGTCTCGGTCAAATATTTGCTAGTGTGGGGATTGTAGGCATTGTGGGTGTGTTGGTCGGTGTAGCGGTTTGGGCTAATCCTGCTATTGTGCTTTCGATGTTAGTGAGTGTTTTGGGGGTGTTCGTCGCTATGCTCTTCTTGTTCTTGTTGCTCGGCGCAAGAAAGGCTTTGATAATTATCTTGACGGTTATTTCGCCATTAGCAGTGGTAGCGTATATGTTGCCGAATACAAAAAGACTGTTTGAGAGGTGGTGGAAACTATTAGAGGGATTACTCCTGGTCTACCCTATTGCTGGATTAATGATTGGTGCTGGTAATTATGCTTCAAAATTATTGTTGCAGTCGGCTGATGGTTTCTCTATGTGGATTATAGCAATGGTAGTTGGTATTGCTCCGATATTCTTTATTCCTATAGTGCTTAAGGGCGCATTTTCTGCGATGGGTAAGGTTGGCGGAATGTTGGCTGGAATGGGGGATAGTGCAAGAAAAGGAGTAACTGGGCTTGCTAGAAATAGTGAACGTTTTCAAACAGCACAAAGAATGGGTAAAGAGCGTAATAATAGAATAAAGGCTGGATTGGACAAAAACGGGGTTCTCACTGGCAGGGGTCAGAGGAGGCTGAAGCGTTTAAATCGATTGTCGCGTGTACCGGTGGTTCGTGGTCTTGCTGGTGGTATGACTAAACGTCAGGCTTCTTTGATGGCGCAGGCGAGAAAAGATATAGATGCATCTGAAGATGCCGCTGCGACCTTATCTGGAGCTTTAGCTACTTCTGGCATTAGCAAATCGAAGGCTATAAGTGATTTAGGGTTTGAGGCTGGCACTGAAAGCGCATATTATGGTGGACAATTTTTGGAGGCTGCATCCAAAGGGAATATTACCGCTATGAATGCGGCTATTGAGGCGATGCGTCGCTCAAATATGAAGCCAAAAGATATTGCTAGAGTAATAAGAAAAGCTGAAAATGATGGTTCAATTAAGCTTAATGATGAAAACAAAGCTGCTTGGGCTAGAGACATGAGCAAAAAGTATGGTGGGGATTTCTTGTCTACAGATTACGAGTTGAGTCATTTCTTAAGGACTGGGGCAAAAGGAAATGGTGGAGTGCTTGGTGATTATGGTACTTATGCTAGCGCAGCAATCAAAAATGAGGACATTAATCCAGAGGAGCTTATGCGACTTTCTGGTGATAGCTTGGCTGGTATGGCAGCTGCTGGCAAAATCAGCCAGGAGATGGCTCAACGTGTATTAGCTTCCAATCCGAATCTTTCTGACGATAAGAAAATTATGTTTGGTGCTTTAGCGGATGGGTCTGCTAGTGAGGCTTCTATTGGCGGTATTCATAATTATAAAAAGTTTAAAGATGATGCTACAAAACTGGTTAATAATCGTAACGCTGCTGGCATATCAACTATTAGTGGCAGTAATTTGCCTGCCAAGGTTTCCGAGTGGACTCGTCCTACCACACAGAAGGTTGAGGTAGTGAATGCTGGATCGCCTACGCCAGGGGGGCCTGGCGGAGGTAGCTCTTGATATTTGTTGTTTGTATTAGTCGTGGTTTATTGGCGGATTAACTGTAGCGGTTTTTGTTTAATATATGCCGATGGCCTGGATGACGTGGTCGAAGAGGCAGGTGACGGTGAGGGGACCGACGCCGCCGGTGACGGGAGTGATGGCGGCGAGGTCGGTTCGTTCGCGGACTGCGTCGGCAACGTCGCCTTTCAAAACACCGTCTTCGCTGGCGGTGCCAGCGTCGACAAGAGTGGCACCAGGTTTTACCATAGAATTGGTAATTAACCCCGGTTGCCCCGTGGCTGTGATGATTATATCATACTGGTTAAGCTTTGTCAAGTCGGAACCGCGATGGAAGAGGTCGACATGATAGCCAGAATTAGTAAACATGCGGTAAAGCGGGGCGCCGACGAGTTTGCCGCGACCGATGAGGGCAATTTTTTTGTGCTCAAGTTTGATGTCATAGCCGGCAAGGAGCCAATTGATGGCGGTAGCGGTGGCGGAGTCGAATTTGGAGTGTTCACCTAGGCCGTCGACATCTTTCTCTGGGACAATGAGATTACAAAGCTCGTCGGTGAGGGATTTGTTGGTGAGGGGGAGTTGGATAATGATGCCACTGATTGAAGAATCGTTATTCGCGCGAATAATTTCTTCTCGGAGCGCGTCGTCGCTGGTGATGCACATATCGATAACCTCGACGCCAATATCTTCACCGTAACGTTTTTTGAGATTAACGTATTTGGTGATGACGGGATTATCAGAGTCGCGGAGGATGAGGAGTTTGGGTTTTACGGACATAGCGGCGACTTGGTGTGCCTGGCGTTCCTTAATAAAGCCGGCGAGTTCTTTACCGTTTAAAGATTTCATTGAATCTCCACAGGTTCTTGTTCGAGCCAGTAGCCGAAGCGATCGTAGACTTTGCCGGTGATTTCGGAGCGGGCTTTGGCTAGGTCGTTATAGGAAGTGGCAGATTCGTTGATGAGGACCAAGGGGGCTTTATCACTGACGCGGATGCCGTGGAGGAGTTTGCCTTTGAAACCGCATTGTTCGATGAGCCAGGCGGAGCTAACTTTGTAGCCGTCTTTGCCATGGCGAACAGGAATGCCTTTGTCAGCGGCGATTTCGGCGGCTTCCTCGGTAAGGTAGACATTGTGGAAGAAAGAGCCGGCGCTGGCTTTCTCAAGGGGGTCGGGGAGTTTGTCAGCGCGTAACTGGCTTACGATGTCGCGGATGCCTTGAGGGCTGAAATCGGTAAGATCGTGGTCGTTGATGAATTTTTCAATGGAATTATAGAAGGGAGGAGACATGGAGCCTGGATGTAATTCGAGGGTAATAGAAATGATAAAATAGCGATTCTTGGCGGTGGTGTTGAGAATACTTCGTCGATACGAGAATTGAAGGTCGGCTTTGGATAAAGTGACGAAGGTATTGGTGGCAGAATCGTAGGCTTCGGCTTCGACGAAAGTGTCGGAAATGTCTTGGCCGTAGGCACCGATGTTTTGAACGGGAGCGGAGCCGGCGAGGCTGGGGATTTTGCTGAGGGCTTCGATGCCGGTGAGGCCGCGTTCGCAGGCGTAGGCGACGACGTTATCCCAGTATTCACCGCCCATGATTTTAATTGTACTAGATTGATTAATTTCAGTAATTCCGCGCATGCGATTGATAATGATGACGCCTTCGAAGCCTTCGTCGTGGCCAAGGGTGTTGGCACCGTAGCCGAGAACGAAGGTGGGAAGATGGTATTGGGTGGCAAAGCCATAGGCATCGGGAACTTCTTCGGGGCGTTCGACTTCGATGACGTAGCGCGCAGCGCCACCGAGGCGCATGGTGGTAAGACTTGATATCAAGATGTTTTGATTTACTCTCATAGGATAATTATACCATATGGACTGAGAGTTGTTTAGTGTAAGAGTGTGTTCGTCTGCTTGAAATTATTATAGTCATCAGATGTGGGTGTAAGAGATTTAGCATAAGCGTGCGCGCGGGGGTTGTAAAATAAATATGTTCGTGTTATACAGAGGGTTAGAAAATGGGGTTGGGGTTAAAAAATAATGTATAATATAATAAAAGAAAGGTGAAATTATGACAAAAAAGGATGCGGTGGAAAAGAAAAATGTTAAAGATGCGGCTGGTAAGTCCGATGCGAAGGCAAGTGACGGAAAGAGCGAAGCTTTGAAGCTCGCAATGGCGCAGATTACGAAGCAATTTGGCGATGGTTCGATTATGCGGCTAGGTGAGACGCCGAAGATGGATGTGGAACTGTTGCCGTCAGGATCATTGTCGTTGGATTTGGCGCTTGGCGGGGGTTGGCCAAAGGGGCGGATTATTGAAATCTACGGGCCAGAATCGTCGGGTAAGACGACTTTGGCGTTGCATGCGATTGCGGAGATTCAGAAGCAAGGCGGGCAGGCGGCGTTTATCGATGCGGAGCATGCTCTGGATCCAGCTTATGCGAAGAAAATTGGGGTGGATACGGCGAATTTATTGATTTCGCAGCCGGATAATGGGGAATCAGCACTGGAGATTTGTGAAACTTTGGTACGGTCGAATGCAGTGGATTTGATTGTGGTAGACTCGGTGGCAGCATTGGTGCCACAGGCGGAAATTGACGGTGATATGGGGGATGCGCAGATGGGCTTGCAGGCGAGATTGATGTCGCAGGCGATGCGTAAGCTAACTGGTATTATTTCAAAGTCGCGGGCGACGGTGATATTTATTAACCAGATTCGGATGAAGATTGGTGTGATGTTTGGTAATCCAGAGACGACGACAGGTGGTAATGCGTTGAAGTTCTACGCTTCAGTGCGGGTGGATATTCGTAGAATTGGACAGATTAAGGATGGCGATAATATTGCCGGGAACCGGACGAAGATTAAGGTGGTGAAGAATAAGATTGCGGCGCCATTTAGGACGGCGGAGTTTGATATTATGTACAATGAAGGGATTTCGAAATCGGGGGATGTGTTGGATCTCGGCGTGCAATATGGAGTGCTTGATAAAGCAGGTGCGTTTATTAAGTATAATGGTGAGACTTTGGGCCAAGGGCGCGAAGCGGTGAAGAAATTATTCCGCGAGAAGCCAGAGCTGATGGCAGAGATTGAGGCCAAGGTGCGAGAAGTGGCGAAGAACGATTAAAATGCATAAAGACGAATTGTGGCAGGTGTATGCGCCGAATGGCGAGCCGATAGTTGGTGAGGGGTGGGAGTCGGCGCTAGATAATCCAGAGAAAACTGGTGCGGACGCGATTGTGGGGGTGGCAGTGGTGTTTTTGTATCAGTATAATGATGATGGCCAGTTGGAGCTGTTGTGGCAGAGGCGGGCACCAGGGATAGACCGGTACCCAGGATACTATGATATTTCGGCGGGTGGGCACATTAATCTCGGCGAGACAGTAGTAGAGGGGGCGATACGAGAAACACGAGAAGAAATTGGCGCTTTGATTACGACAGAGGATTTGCAATTTGCGTTTACGAAACCGTTTAATCGGAATCGGTTTGCGTGGATATTTATGGTGGATTGGACTGGGCGTCCGGATGAGTTTCATTTTGACGACAAGGAAGTTTCGGAAGTGAAGTGGGTTTTGTATTCTGAGACAGAAGAATTTCGGAAGAAGTATGCGAAGCCACCGCTACAAAGGGATGATATTACGTTCTTGAATTTGGATGATTGGTTGAAGATGAGGGGGATGGTGAGTGGAAATATATAAATTATCGGATGAGGTGCCGGAGGGGAAGCGGCGACGAGAATCTGGAAGTATTGAAAAAAGAATTAGCAATAAAAAGGGTCGTCGCAATAGTGATGATGACGGTGAATTGGTTATCACGGAATTGAAGGCGGGGGTGAAGAATCCGGAACGGGTAAATGTATATGTGAATTCGAAGTTTGCTTTCTCGTTGGATGTGGCACAAGTAGTGGATTATAAGTTGAAAATTGGTGCGGTCTTGAGCCGAGAACAGTTGGTGGAGTTGAAAAAGGCTTCGGAGTTCGGGAAACTATATCAGAGAACCTTAGAGTGGGTCCTAATGCGCCCTAGATCGTTGCGCGAGACTAGGGATTATCTATTTAGAAAACTCAGGAGTGTTTCTCGAGGACCTTCCGCGACTGACGAGGAGCGGGGGAGCGAAGTGCCCCCCGTAACGACCGCTGTAGGAGCCGAGCAGACAGAAAGTTTACTTTCTGTGTCGAGGCGACGCCCAGCGGGCGACTTTGAGTCGACGGGCGGGCACGAGCGTGTCCGAGAGGAATACTCTGAGTTTTCTGAAGAGATAGTGAGTAGATTGGTGGATAGGGGTTATTTGGATGATAGGAGGTTTGCGGAGTTTTGGGTGGAAAACCGGTTTGTGAAGAAAGGGGTTAGTAAGAAAAGGTTGAAGATGGAGTTGATGAAAAAGGGTGTAGCGATGGAAATAATTGAAGAGGTATTAGACGGGCGAAATGATGAAGAGGAACTTCGGAAAATGATTGCGCGGAAAAAAGCAAAATATGATGACCCGCAAAAGCTGATGGCTTATTTATGCCGACAGGGTTTTAGCTATGATTTAGTGAAGGAGCTTGTTGGGGAAGAGTAGTTTAATACGATTACTCTTGGTCATCGACGTCGACGGAAGATAGCTCTTGACCTTGAGTGCGGAAGGGGTTGACGAAGTTTGGAATGAAATCTTCTTTGGCGGCACGGGACTTGAGGACTTTTTCTTCGTCTTTGACGATGATTTTGTAATCGGTGACTTCGATGATTTCTTTGCGAGAGATGATGAGTTCGGGGTCCACGATGCGTTTCAAAATGGGACGTTTGACGACGATTTGTTGAACTAGAAAACTATCGGAATTGATAGTGTAGTCGATGATTTGACCGAGTTTGGAACCTTTCTTGGTCTCAACTTTGAGCGAGAGGAGATCGAAATTGAGGTTTAGAACTTGCTCGATTTTGACGATGTCGGAAGGGGCGACAAGTTCGTCGGCGTCATCGATAACTATGCCGTAATTAGAGTATTCGCGGATGGAGCGGACATCAAGGATGTTTTGACGACGGTCGACAAGTGGACCTTCGAGGGCGAAGGCGATGACTTTGAGATTGTCTGGATCAATGATTGGTGTGTTGATGCGTCCGATAGGGCCGCCAGCTTGGACACTGAGAATAGTGGTGCCGATAAGACGTGAGTTATACACTAACATATTATTATTATAGCACGTGTGAATGGGTTTGCGGAATATAGTGATGGGATATTGACAAGAATAGATGATATAATGGGCATATGGAAGATGGGAGAAATGTGGAAGACAGAGTGATTTTGGTGGACAAGCCGGCAGGAATGTCGTCTTTCGGAGTGGTGGCGAAAGTACGGGGAGCTTTGAAGGCAGAACTGGGTCACAAGGTGAAGGTGGGACATACGGGGACTTTGGATCCGTTTGCGACGGGGCTTTTGATATTGTTGGCTGGGAAGATGACGAAGAAGTCATCGGAGTTTTTGAAGTTGGATAAGGAATATATTGCGACATTGAAGCTTGGATATACTTCGACGACCGGAGATTCGGAAGGGGAGATTATCTCATATGTAGATAGAGAGGTGGTTCAAGTATGCTTGGCTTCGGACACGGGTCGCTCGCGCCCGTCTTCACAGGGCGAGCGCCCTAATTTTCGGCAGCAGCCTCCGAAATGTCCTCAACCAAGCATACTTGAACCTCTTCGTTTGGATATGATTAAATCTGCGCTGAAATGTTTCGTTGGGAAGATATCTCAGATTCCGCCGAGATATTCGGCGATTAAGATTAATGGGGAGCGGGCGTATAGATTGGCGAGGAAGGGGGTGGAATTTGAGATGCCGACTCGGGAAGTGGAAATTTATGAGATTGAGATTTTGAGATATGAATGGCCGGAACTTGAAATTAGATGTAAAGTGTCGAGTGGAACGTATATTCGGACTTTAGCGGAAGATATTGGCGCTAGGCTTGGGGTGGGAGCGTACCTTACGGCACTTCGGAGGACGAAAGTGGGGGAGTATGATGTGAAGGATGCAATACAACTAAGTGATTTTGTGAAAAAGAATTAATTTGTTAGTTAAACATACATATGAGAATTTCTCATAACAAAATAACCCTCTAGAT
>CAMNPZ010000013.1 GCA_946548715.1 uncultured Candidatus Saccharibacteria bacterium | reverse complement strand
AGACCCTAAACTCCGTCTCCGCCCTCACCGACCAACGTGATAACCAAACTTACGCCATCGCCAAACTCGCCGACGGTAACTGTTGGATGATAGAAAACCTAAGACTAGAAAGCACCAATAGCGATAACAGTGCTGGTAATCTCGCTCAAGGCTATGGTGGTCAATTTGCTGGTCTTGCCACAGCCGAACCAGCCTGGGCAAATAATATCACTACTGCCAATAGCCTATATAGCACAGACGGTGCAGATAGTACTATAAATATCGGCACCAGTAATGCTAATTATCGCTTCCCACGCTACAATCACGACAATACCAACTCTAGAGCATCCACTCCAACAGCTAACACTGTAGCAATGTACAGTTACGGTAATTACTATTCCTGGGCTGCTGCTATTGCAGATACTACTGCCTATATCACTAATAATCAATCTGTAGAAAACTACTCCATCTGCCCAACAGGCTGGCATCTACCAAAAGGCGGCAATAAATCCAATGAAGCTAACAACGAATTCTGGTCATTAGTCGTTACCGGTATTAATGGTGGTACTAATCCAGCTAACTATGAAAGCGGCACACAACCATATTATACAGGCACCCCAGAAGGAACAGAAGCTTCTAATAAACTAAGAGCTTATCCTAACAATTTTGTCTATTCCGGCTACGTCGACGGCGGTTCGGTGAACGGTCGTGGCTCGGGCGGCCGCTTCTGGTCGTCTACGGCGTACTCGTCCAGCAACGCCTACCTCCTGAACCTGAACTCGTCCAGCGTCCGCGTCTTCCCAGGCACGAACCCCGCCTACAAGTACTCCGGGAGGACAGTGCGTTGCGTCGCCCCCGGCGTTTAGCCACACGATATGATATAATAATAGTATTATGACAGCCCCCACACCCCCATCCAAATCCACCCGTACCAAGCGCCGCTTGGCGGATGCCTTGCTAGTTCTACTTCAGAACCACCCCATTAGCGAAATCACGGTCGAAGACATAGTTACCCAATGCGAAGTGAATCGCAACACCTTCTACTATCATTTCGACAACATCGGCGAACTGGTCGAATTCTATGTTAAGTCCATCGTCGACGATCTCATCGAAAAACATCCACCCCACGTTACCTCACTAGGTGATTGCTTTAATGCGGCCATCGATTTCGCTCTCTACAACGCTAACATCATCAAGAATGTCTTTCACTCTACCAACCGTGCAGTTTTTGAACGCCACCTCTGGCATCTTTGTGAATACACCATCTCGAGTTATATCTCTTCCGACCCAAAAGACATCAACCTACCCGCCACCGGCGAAGAAATGCTTGTCCTCCGCGAATACTTGAAGTTCGAGCTCTTCGGCTTCACCATCGACTACCTCACCCGTGGCATGCCCGAAGACGTCCGAGACAAGGTCGTCATCCTCACCAAACTCATCAAATCTCAAAACTAGACAAATATCCAAAAATAACCATTGTTTTATCCCTATATTACAGATATAATCACCATATATAATATATAAGTGATTATGGGAAGATTCGTTGTAAAGTATCGTAAACTAATTTTAGTCATCGCCGGGCTGCTCATTATCCCGTCGGTTTTAGGCTACTTTAATACTCGTGTCAACTACGACATGTTGAATTATCTTCCGTCCGATATGGATACAGTAGTGGGTCAACAGGCCATGCTGGACGAATTTGGTAAGGGCGCTTTTTCGATGCTCATTACGGAAGGGCTAGATAGTGCTTCCGAGGCCAGGCTTGAGGACGCCATTCGTGCGGTCGACCATGTTGAATCGGTAATCGGCTTTGGCTCTCTCACGGAAGCCGGCCTGCCAGCCGAAATGTTACCCGACCGCATCTATCAGACTTTCCGCCATGGCGACGAATCGCTTATTGCGGTCTTTTTCGATTCTTCCACCTCGGCCGATGAGACGGTCTCGGCGGTCGAGCAGATTCGTACTATTGTCGACGGTAGAGCCTATGTCTCCGGTATGTCTGCCTTCATTGCTGACCTTCGTAACCTAAGCGGCAGCGAGGAACTCATGTATATTGTGATAGCGGTCGTCCTGGCAATCGTCGTGATGCTTCTGCTACTCGACAACTGGCTCACGCCATTTCTATTCCTCCTTAGCATCGGTGTTATGATTATTTACAATCTTGGCACTAATATTTTCCTCGGCGAGATCTCCTATATTACCAAAGCCCTTTCAGCCATTCTGCAACTCGCCGTCACCATGGACTATTCTATCTTCCTCTGGCATGCTTATCGTGAGCATCTAGCGAAGGGCCAAAATCCCGATGAAGCTATGGAACTTGCCATCAAGGATACCCTAAGCTCCGTCTTTGGCTCCTCGGCTACCACGGTGGCCGGCTTTATTGCACTCTGTTTTATGTCATTCACCCTCGGGCTCGATCTTGGCATTGTCATGGCAAAAGGCGTCGTCTTTGGCGTGCTCGGCTCCGTCACGGTACTCCCAGCCATGCTCCTCGCCTTTGATAAGACTCTGCAGAGGCTTGACCACAAGCCTCTACTCCCGGACTTCACCAAACTTAGCCGTAGTATCGTTAAAATCTACCCAGTTTTGCTCATTATCTTCGTGGCGATTATCCCCCCGTTCCTTTATGGCTACCAGCAGACCAACAATAATGTCTATTACACCCTATCGGATAGCTTGCCGCAAGATATGGACTTTGCGGTTGCCGGTCGCAAACTCGATGACGACTTCGGGCTGTCCAATGTTCATATGATTTTGACCGACGCTAATCTCGACCAATCCAGCGTCATCAAAATGTCCCAAGCAATCGACGCCCTACCGGGCATTAAGAGCGTATTAAATGCTGAGACTTTGCTCGGCGATCAGATTCCTACCGCACTCATGCCGACAGAGCTTGGCTCTATTCTAAAAAGCAATCAGCACGAAATGACTCTCGCCATTTCGGAATACCGTACTGCCTCCGACGAGATGACGGACCAAATCAATCAAATCAATCAAATCATCAAGCAATACGACCAGTCGGCACTTCTGGTTGGCGAATCTAGTCTTACTGAGGACATGATTAAAGTCACCTCGAATGATTTTCAAGTTGTCAATACTATCTCGATCGTTGCAATTTTTGTCATCATCCTAATTGTGACCAAGAGTATTTCCCTGCCAATCATTCTGATTGCCGTCATCGAATCTGCCATCTTTGTCAATCTTGGCCTATCGCATTTCTTCGGCGAAAGGTTGTCGTTTATTGCGCCTATTTGCATCAGCACTATTCAGTTAGGCGCTACGGTAGACTACGCCATTCTGATGACCACACGCTACACTCGCGAGCGGCAAAACGGTAAAGACAAAAAAACCGCTGCCGTCATCGCACTCAAGACCTCCATCCCATCCATCATCGTCTCCGGCGCTGTGCTATTTGCTGCCACCATCGGCGTCGCGGCCTATTCTCAAGCCGATATGATTTCGTCGCTCACTATGCTTATGGCGAGGGGCGCCATCATCTCCATCTTCGCCGTCCCCGCTTTTCTACCGCCGCTGTTGATTGTGGCCGACCCTTTGATTATTCGCACTACTCTAGGTATGAAACATTTAACGAAAGGAAGTAAAAAATGAAAAAACTATTAGCCTATTCCATCATTGGCGCAATGAGCTTGACTCTAAGTACCGCCATCACAGTGGCCTCTGCCACCACTAATCACACTAATCCACCAGCCACTGATTCATCAGCGAGCCAGGTTCTACTCGCCAATAGCAGCGAACTGGCTCCTTCGCCCAAGCTCGATCCAAAAGACGAGACTGTCTATATCATCACCGACGCGAATGGCGAATCCACCAAAAGCTTCATTGGCAGTGAGCTGAATAACTCGGGTGAACCTCTGCCAGTGACTATGGATATCGAATACTATCTTGATGGTGTCAAAACTACCCCGCAGAATTTAATCGGCAAGTCGGGCCACGTTAAGATTAAGTATCATTTTGCATCCGAGCAAACCTCTGGCAACAAAACTGTTCCCTTCGTCACGGTCACCGGCATTAATCTCGACGCCAACAAATTTGCCAACATCACCATTGATCACGGCAAGACCATCCGCCAGACTGCCGATAGTGTCACGATTGTCGGCTATACCCTGCCCGGTCTCGCGGAGGACTTAGGTACCGACCTCGTCAGTGATGCATTTAGTATTGAAGCAGATGTTCATGACTTCGAGTTAGGCGAATCATACACTGTCGCCATGAATGAGTTAATCGCCGATATTGATACTTCGAAACTTAGCTCAATCGAAACTGTGGCCAGTTCTATTAATGCACTGTCAGACGGTCTCGACCGACTCATCGCTGGTTCTGGTGACCTAGCCAATGGTCTCGACGCCGCGCTTGCGGGTGCCACTAGCTTGCAAGGTGGTATTGATAATCTCAAGACAGGTGTCGTAGCATTGTCGAATGGTTCCAATTCGCTAGCGGAAGGCGCTAGTAACTTGGCAAGCGGCGCCCATCAACTCTCCGATGGCCTCGGCCAAGTAGTCGCTTTCGACTCTGAGGTCGTGGGCAAAATCGATGTCACCGCTAAGCAGGTATCCACTCAGGTCACTCAGTTCACCACCGAATACGCCGACACCATTGCGAAACTATCCGCCGACTACCCAGAACTAGCTGCGAGATTAAGCCAAGTCACCAACCAAATCACCGACTATTACAACCAAGCCCATACGGCCGTCACCACTTATACCGACAACATCGAAGCCCTCTATCAAGGCGCTTCTCAACTAGCCGCGGGCGCCGATTCTCTAGCCACTGGCGCTTCAGACTTAAACGCCGGCATCAACACATTGACCACGGGCGTAGACGCTCTCGATGCCGGTTCAGATCAACTAGTCGCTGGTATGTCACAACTTACCAGTGGTAGCCATACCCTGCAAAGCGGACTAGAGACCTTCAAAACCAGCGGTATCGACCGCCTCGTAAGCTTCGCCAATAACGACCTAGCGAACTTCACCAACAACCTACGTGCTACCGTCAGCGCCGCCCGCAGCTACAAACACTACACCAACAAATCCGCCGAATCTGTCAAATTCATCTTCAAAACCCCTTCAGTCAAATAAGGTATTGCCACACTGGGCCATCGGCAGTATCAAGCAAGCCAATTCCCCGCTCCGCCAGTAAATCACGTAGCCTATCCGACTCAGCATAGTCCTTCGCTTCGCGTGCCGCTTGCCTCTCGGCAATCATCTCGCGCACTTCATCATCAATATCCGGCGAATCAGTCATCAGTCTCAGCCCAAACAATTCATCTACCTTCCGCCAATCCTCCATCGCAAGCTCCGACGTATCAATCACAGCGAAGGCTTCGGCGGAATTGAGATTATGATTAAGTGAATTCAGGATTGTACCAAACACATCAGAAACGGGTGGCCGAACATCCTTTTCCGAAGGGCCTAAGACTTGGCCGAGCGGCCCGGAGCGGCCCGAGGAAAAGGGTGTCGGACAGGACCCGTTTCTGGCGGTTGTTTGGTATAATAGCGCAATCTTATTTCGCCAATTCAGCCTTCGCTGTTTTGCCGCTTCGAGCGATTCGAAGGTAAAATTCCGCGTCCCTTGATAATGCCCAGATAGCACCCACATCTTGTAGTCCATCGGCGAAAACCCCCGCTCACTCAAATCCCCAAGCGAGAAAGTATTTCCGAGTGACTTCGATATCTTCTCTCCGTCAATCGTAATAAAATCACAGTGCATCCAGTATCGCGACAACTCACTCCCATACGCCGCATAGCACTCCGCGATTTCATTGGTATGATGCACCGGAATATGATCAATCCCGCCACAGTGTATATCAATCGGCTCACCCAGCTCATGATGAATAATCGTAGCGCACTCCAAATGCCACCCCGGATACCCAGGCCGTCCGAGATAGTCCCAGCGCATCGCGTGCTTCTCGCCCGGTTTGATAAATTTCCACACCGCAAAATCCGAAGCATTCCGCTTCTCCTCCGAGAATCCCACTCGTGCTCCGGCTTGGAGCCCAGCGAGGTCTAGTTTAGCAAAATCCGCATACCGGTCAAACTTAGCAGTGTCATAATATATTCCATCGGACGTCTCATAAGTAAAACCTCGCTCCGTCATGAGATCCACCGCCTGCATATCCTCGCCAATATAATCCGTCGCTCGCGCCCATACCTCCGGCTCCACCAGTTCAAGCGACTGATAATCCTGGCGGAACTTCTCGATATACGCTTCTGCCACCTCCCACACACTCCGCCCTTCGCGCGCGGCACCCTTTTCGAGCTTATCCTCCCCCTCATCACCATCCGACACCAAGTGTCCCACATCGGTCAAATTCAGCACTCGCCGCACTGTATATCCATCAGCTCGCAAAGTCCTCACTAGCAAATCCCAATAAATATATGCCGTCAGATTCCCGATGTGCGCCTCCGAATACACCGTCGGCCCACAAGTATAGATCCTTACTTCGTCGCCAAGTGGCTTGAATTCCTGCATCTTCCGTGTGCTGGTATTATATAGCTTCATCTCACATCATCTCCATTAATAGCCCAGGCATTTTGGTGTACTTATCGCGCGATACGCCGTGTCGACCCTTGGTCCTAATCGCCGAAATCAAAGAGTTTTTCTTGAGTAATCCCGGGATATTGTGCGAAGCAATTAACTGATCCTCATTCCCGTAAATAATCACCGTCGGCACCTTTATCTTCGCCAGCACGTCATAATTATTCCAATCCATCACAATATTGTCCATTGAATTGACAAATGCCTTCTCTTGCAATACGTCGGCATTTCGTAGCGCAATTGATTTCTTAAACGCCTCCATCCCTACCTTGAATAGCGGATTGTTGTAATCTTCCCGCGTATATACTGGTGGCGAAATCAAAATCAGCCGTGCGACCTCGTCCGGATAAATACTCGCATAACGTGTCACGATAAACGTCCCCAGCGAATGCCCCACTAGTACTAGTGGTACGTCAGATTTCAGCTCGGCTATGGCATTATGTAACGCCGTGACTTGCTCATCGTAGTCGTAGTTCAAAGAATCGTCCTTCAAAGATAACCCCGCTCCTAGCAAATCCATTTTCACGAAACGAATATCCTTCAGCTGTTCCTCCGCTTCGAAATACTCATGTGCCGCATTATAAGTCGTCGAGTCCGACGCAATACCGTGTATCATCACCACGCATAGTTTCGGTTTGCCGCTCCGGCATACGTCGTAAGTATTAGTTAACTGTAGTTTCTTCATCTGCCTCCTCTAACATTTTTGGTATTATTTGCACTAAATCTCGCACCACTTCATCGTACGACGTATCGTAGGTACGAAAACCCGCCGCATACGGATGACCACCGCCACCGAAATACCCTGCCACCTGCTCCGCAATTGGCGCATCGGTACTACAGCGAATCTTACCAGTCACTTTGCCATCCGGGTAAGTCTTAATCGCTACCGCCACGCGCACCCCCTCCACCAGCCGCATCTCCTCAAGAATCAGCACGTTGGGATTGTATTCCTGCGAATACTCCGTGATGTCCTCCCACGGAATATGCACCGTCGCAAGCGCGCCATCCAGCGAATACTCAATTCGCTTAATCAAATCCGCCTTGTAATCCAAAATTCGTTGCGATTTCTTCATAAATTCGCGCCGTCTGTCTTCAAGCTCGGAAACATTCGCCCCTAGTCGCGTCAGTTCAGCTGCCGTCTCAAAAGTCTCTGCCGTCACCGAAGCACTAGTGAGCCCTAGAGTATCCGACAACAGCCCTTGGAACAGCGCCTCCGCCGCTTCGCGATTGATCTCAAGCTTCAGCTCTTTTGCAATCCGATAAATCACTTGTGTACAGGACGGCAACACTTCAATAATCGCCTCATGCGGGAAGTTCAAATCATCTTCTGTCTCGTGGTGATCGAGCACGAATACCGGCGCCGAATACAACCGATTCCGAATCGCCGTATCCTCCAGTAGCTTCGACAGCAGTATCTCCGCCGCGGTGTCTACAATGATGTATCCGTCCGCCCGATAATCAAACTCATTGCTCACCCGCGACCAATCTCCAAAATAATGCAAATACTGCGGAATATCTACCGGGCAATACAGCGAAATCTCCTTATCGCCGAGCAGATAATCCAACGCCACCGCCGACCCGAGCGAATCACCATCCGGATTCTCCGCCTGGATAATGCAGAGCTTCTGCTTCCCTTCCAAAAAATCACTAAATTTCGTATACATAGTATTATTTTATCACGATTTAGGTATCTTGAAACGATATTACCGCCATTACAAAACAATTATGCATTCATGTGGCTGTTTGAGTGGTTGTAAATATTCAGAGCATGTGATAACGTATCTCGAAATAACCAAGGAGTGATATGGATATAAATGGAAAGAAAGGAACTTTTATCATCTCTGGGCGTAAACTCTGGCTACACGAGCTTCGCGTAGCGGAAATCCTTACTATGGCTGGGCATGATATTAAATTCCTTGAGGAGACAAATCTGCATACTGCCGACATCTTGCTCGATGGAGTGGAATATGAGATAAAGTCACCAAAATCTTCTACCGCTAATTCGCTCGAACATCTATTAAAAAAGGCATTAAAGCAGTCCCCAAACATCATCATAGATACATCTCGCATGAAAAATACTCGTGACGATAAAACTCGCAAATTTTTAATCGCTCAAGCAAAATCTAGAAAACAGATTAAAAAGCTCATCATGATTACAAAACAAGGCCGGATTATTGACATTTCCGCCTTGATTTGATATGATAACAGTATCGAAGCACTCGCACGGCGCCGAAGGTACCTACCGCGAGAGCTTCTTTTTGTCTTCAGATTTATTAATGTTGTGAAGACGAATGCTTGTCGATAAATGGCATATGCGCCCGGAATATGGTAGAATAGATACATGAGTATTTTTCGCGCAGACAAGAAATTCGAGCGTTTCGAAGATGTTACGCCAGACCTTCTGAAGAAGCAAGGCGTGAAGCTTTTGCTGTGCGATCTTGATAATACCCTCCGGCTTCATTCCGAGAAAGAACCCGCCGATGAACTCCAAGACTGGGTCGAAGATTGCAAGAAAGCCGGCGTTAAGATTGTAATTATTAGCAATAACGGTCGCAAGAAAATGATGCAAAAATTCTGCGAACCCATTCAAGTTGACTGCGTCTGGTGGGCCAAGAAGCCCATGAGCACCAAGCTCACCGAAGCCATGCAACAATACGGCTTCAAAAAACGCGAGACGGTCATGCTAGGCGACAAATGGTCCACCGATGTCCTCGCCGCCCGCTTCGCCGGAGTCCGCGCCTGGAAGGTCGAGCACCGGAGAGATATAGTATGAGTGGCACGACGCGAAGACCAGCCGATTCGAGACCGGTAGTGGCAAAACATGGGCGGGTGACGGACCTGGAGGGGGCCCCCCGCGGAGCTGCGCGACGTGGGGGAGGAGAAGGTCCGGCAGGACCCGCCCAGAGATTGACAGGCCCTACCTATCTCACAATCTTGCGCATGGTTCTCTCGGTCACATACATGGTCTTCGCTCTGCTCCCGGGCCTCTGGGTCAAAATCGTCGCTCTCGTCCTCTTCGTAATCGCAGCCATCACCGACAAAATCGACGGCATCTGGGCACGTAGCTCCAAGCAGGTCACCGACCTCGGCGCCTTCTTAGACCCTCTAGCCGACAAGATGCTCGTCAACCTCGCCTTCCTTGTTTTGACTTACCAAAACATCGTCCCCATCTGGGTCTTCGCCATTATCCTCGTCCGCGACTTCGCCGTCGACGGTATGCGCATGATGCTCGCCACTCGTGGCGTCACCACTCCAGCCTCCTTCCTCGGCAAGCTCAAGACCACCGTCCAAATGACCGCCCTTATCACCATCCTCGCCAACCAAATGTTTAATAATGATATTATTGGCCTCCTCGGCAACATCGCCCTCTACCTCGCCCTTGCTCTCACGGTCATTTCTGGTGCGAACTATCTCCTCACCTGGCCGCAATCTCTCAAAACCACGGCCAGTAATAAGAAACAAAAAACAAAACATAATTCATAAAAATCTACCATTTTTATTCAACTTATGCTATTATGTTAGTAACAAGTTTAAACATAATAGGATTTAGTGGAGGCCGAATCATGAATCGGAAAAATATTAAAACAAGAATATCCATAAGTTTTATGGGTCTATTCGTGCTGGCGTGCGTTTTTTTGGTTAGCTCAACCAACGCTTTTGCCGAGGAATCGGTAGTCGACCAGGTTAATATTACTATTCCGACATCATGCTCCCTCTCCGGTACCGGCATGGACACACACAACACCACTATCCACAACAATGAATCAGACTCCGCCATCGGCGAGTCCATCATTACGGCCTATTGTAATGATATCAACGGGTTCTCCATCTACGCTATCGGCTTCACTAATGACGAGGATGGCAATAACTACCTCACGGACTCCAATCTCGACAGCACCAGCAATATCCCCACTGGCACCGCCACTACCGGCGCTACGTCAAGCTGGGCGATGAAACTCACACCGGTCACGAGCCCTACTCCTACCTACCCAATTACTATCATCGGCAGTATCGATGATACTGACAAAACCGCAACCACTCCAGACTATACCGCCTTCCAGCCGGTCCCCAATAAATACGCCCTAGTCGCAAGACGCAAAGCCGCCACCGACGTCGGTGCCAACGCCGAAGGCTCTTCCTTCAAAACCACCTACCAAGCCTACGCATCTCCCTCCCAACTCGCCGGCACCTACACCGGCCAAGTCAAATACACCCTCATCCACCCATACGACGCCGAAGCACCACTATCTCCCGAAACCACTGCTTCTGGTAAAATCTGTTACTATCCTAATGGTAGTAATGTAGACGGTACTATGGGCTGTCAAACTATTCCAACTTCTGGAACCACTGATGGTGTTTCACCAACCTCGGCTACACTCCTTGCTTCCAACTTTAGTAGAACTGGCTATGGCTTTGCTGGTTGGTCTAACAAGTTTGACTATGCAACAAATCCAAACCAAGAAGGTATTAAGTTCTACGGCCCACAAGAAACTATTACTTACGAAAATGGTCAATATGTTGGCGAAGGTAAAGGCTTATCGCTATATGCTGTATGGGTAAAAAGTGCAGGTAATCTCCAAGATACTACTAAAGTTGCCACACTTTGTGGAACGGGAACGGGTAGCTTAATCAAGGCCAATGAGGCTACAAATATCCTAAGCCAAAGTATCACTGCCCTTTCTGATTCTCGCGACAATAATACTTACGCCATCGCCAAGCTCGCTGATGGTAACTGCTGGATGATTGAAAACTTACGTCTAGAAAGCACCAACTCTGATAACTCCACTGGAGCTCTCGCCCAAGGCTATGGCACAAGTACTACTTATGGTAACTTCTCTGGTCTAGCTGATGCGGAATCTACCGGCTTTACATCAACTTACACTGCCAATAGCTTGTACTACAGCGGCACCCAGGAAGGTACTGCTAGTATAGATATCAGTATATTCAACTCTCCAGCCCACCGTATGCCACACTATAATAATCTGAATACCCAGAATAGAGCCACTAATCCAGCTGGCAATACCTTTTTGAGCGGCAATACCAAAGGCGGTATGTATAGCTATGGCAACTACTACACTTGGCATGCAGCTATAGCAGACCTTACCTATAATGGCACTAACAACAAATCTACTACTAGTACTTCACTTTGTCCTACTGGTTGGCATTTACCAACAGGTGGCAGTGTAACCACATCAGTAAACGTGACAGAAACTCCATCCACCTGGCGTGAATTCTATAATCTAGGTTATGGCATTATGGGTAGTGTAGCAAACGACAGCAATGCCGGAACTTATGCTTATTATAATAACACTACAACCAATTCTAGTGGTGATACAGCTACCAAAGCCTTTAGAAAGTTCCCGAACAACTTCCTCTACTCCGGCTACTTCGAGGCGTCGTCGGCGAGCAGTAGAGGTGACTGCGGCGGCTATTGGTCGTCTACTGCGTATAGTAACGTCAGTAGCTACATCCTGTACCTGCATAGCTCCCGCGTGTACCCAGGTACCAATGGCTACAATAAGTACCGCGGCTTCAGTATTAGGTGTACGGTATCGGCCGGTACTTAAGTTGCGCCTTCCATCCCAAAGTACACCCTGGTTAAAGCGGTTCCATCAGAATCCCAAGACCGCCATTAAGGACAACGCTGCCACTGGAGTACCACTAAACCCGACTAGTTCCAAGAATGATAATAAGTTTATCAATCCACTAGACTCTAATTTCATAGCATTAAAATGATTCGTTACGTTGTAGTTTTTACAAAATCCCAGTTATGCGAGCGCTCATCCTGAGTACATAATAGAATCGCATCACGTGGAGGGTGGCAAGAATCGTATTACTCCATAGAAAACGTCTAATCTGCATAAAGCGCGAGCATCTGACGGATTTTGTAAAAACTATCAACAGAACGAGTCTAGCTATGAAATTAGAGTCTAATGGATTGGATGATCTAATCACTAAGTTTGGTTCTTGGAACTAGCTGGGTTTAGTGGTACTACAGCATCGAAATCACCAGCAGCACCGTACACGCAAACACGCACGAATCAACCCGATCTAGGAAGCCACCATGTCCTTCCGAGCCACCCACGCACGCCTCGAGCAGCGAGAAGAATTTGTTTTTAATCAGTATCTCATTCGAATCTTTTACACCAAAGGTTCGTTTGAGATAGCTCTCGAACAAATCCCCCATTAGCGCCAACGGCCCACATAATAAATACATCCAATCTGTCGTCAGATTCCCACCACACGCCATCTTGATAGCTACCATACCAATCGCCATTGTGAGTCCGAGGATAGTTCCCTCCCAGGTCTTATTCTTCGACACATGCGGAAATGGCCGTGATTTCTTGAATACCTTACCGCCAAACAACTTGCCAAAGAGATAAGCAAACACATCATATCCGGGTACACCCAGGATAATGTACCAGAAATAATCCACATTAGTTTGTGACACAAATACTACTCCACCAATCAAAAACAGTATCTCGAACATTGCCAGGATAATGTTTAGTCCACTGTGTTTTTTCTTAAAGAAACTAAACAGCTCAATTGCCGCCATGCCGGCGAAAAGTCCGAACAAAATCTTGAACGGCAAACTATCGAAAGTATACAATCCCACCAGTGCAACGATAAAAATACTTACCCCCACCACGACTCGCACCTTAAAGTTTCTATCCATGCTTAAATTATATCACATATGTGGTAAAATATAATGTATGCCATTAGAATTTGTATACAACAAGATCAAAAACACTTTGCGCAAAATCGACATGAAACTCGAGCGCGCTAAATATAACTATATCGACAAGATGCCAAAGGACATCGAATATCCCGAAGGCGGTCTCTATGACGTGGTCTACGAATCGTCATGTAAATGGCCGCACAATACTGCACTGCAGTATTTCGATACCGAGATTACCTACAAAGAACTCATCAAAAAAATCAACAAAGTAGCCGCCGCTCTCAAGGCCCTCGGTGCAGAGAAAGGCGACTACATTACAGTATGTATGCCCAACACCCCCGAAGCGATTTATATGTTCTACGCTATTAACGAGATTGGCGCTATCGCCAACATGGTGCATCCATTATCAAGCGAAAACGAAATCGAAGATTACGTCAACCAGGCGCATTCTAACATTATCCTTTGTATTGATATTTCCTACCCTAAGGTCGAGGCGATTATCAAGAATACCGAACTCGAACACGTCATCGTGGTCTCTCCGACCCGTTCGATGGCACTCATCGTGCGTGGCATCTACAAACTCACCAAAGGCCGCAAGAACCATATCAAGAAATCTCAACACGTCATCACCTGGGATAAGTTCCTCGTGAAAGCCAATAAATTCATCGGCAATCCCCACGCCCGCGTTAACGCCAAGGATGATGCGGTAATCATGTACTCGGGCGGTACCACCGGCAAGCCGAAAGGCATTATCTTAAGCAACCTCAACTTTAATGCTCAGGCTCTCGGAGCCAAATATCTCGTCCCCGAGCTTTTTAAATCTGACTATTCATTCATGGCCTTCTTGCCTAACTTTCACGCTTTTGGACTCGGCTGCTGCATCCATATGCCACTTTTCAACGGCGCTCGCTCTTTCCTAATTCCTCAGTTCAATCCCAAGAAATTCAAAAGCTATATCACGAAGTACAAAGTCAACGTCCTGGTCGGCGTCCCAACTGTTTTCGACTACCTCACTAAGCTCAAGTTCAAAAAAGACGAGCTAAAGAAAGTCAAATTCGTCGTTTCTGGCGGTGACATGATCAGCATGGCCAATAAGGAACGTATTAACGATTTCCTCCGTAGTCACGGCTCCAAGGCTCTTATTGAGAACGGCTATGGGCTGACGGAAGCCTCCGGCGGCTTTATCTTCTCGCCTATGAGTGTCGCCGAGGATCCTGATGGCATCGGCTACCCACTTCCCGACAATGAAGTTATCATTATGGATTTAAAGACCAAAAAACCTGCCAAGCCTGGCAAAGACGGTGAAATTCTCGTCCGTGGTCTCTCGGTCATGAAAGGCTATCTTGGCAAACCCAAAGAAACCGCCGAAGCCTTCATCACGGTAGGCACTAAGAAATATCTCCGCACTGGCGACATTGGCTATATCGACGAAACCGGCCTCGTTCACTTCCGCTCTCGTCTCAAACGCATGATTATTAGCAATGGCTACAATATCTACCCAGCTAATATCGAAGATATTACTATGAAGTGCAAGAAAGTCAATGCCTGCGCCGCTGTCGGCCGTGAAGATAAACTCCGTGGCGAGAAAGTAGTAGTCTTCGTCGTTCCAGAAAAAGACGCCTCCGAACGCGCTATCAAGAAAGAACTCGCCGCAATCTACAAGAAAAACCTCGCCAAGTACGAAATCCCTCGCGAAATCCGCTTCCTCTCCGAACTCCCCAAGACCAAACTCGCCAAAGTCGACTTCAAAGCATTGGAGCAATTGTAATCTGAATCTATTAGATTTCGAAACATGTTGAAACCGCCCGATAAAAATTACAACAGTCACGGACGAGTAGCTGATACTGTAATATCAGGACGAGTCCGACTGATCTGTTGTAATTTTTATGCGGCGCGCGTTTTAAGTTGAGAAATCTAATAGATTCAGATTATAAATCGGTCCTATGCTCTAAAGCCGCACTGAGTGTAATTTGGTCGGCATATGATAGGTCAACCCCAAGCGGCAATCCGCGTGCCAGTCTCGTTAGCTTGAGATTTGGATTCTGTTCGTGGAGTAGTTTCTCGAGTAATAGTGCGGTCGATTCCCCTTCTACGGACGGATTAGTTGCGATAATGACCTCTTTTACATTGTCATCGTTAACGCGCTTGATTAGTTCTCCAATATGGAGTTGGTCGGGCGTGATGCCATCAATCGGCGAAATCGCCCCGCCTAGCACGTGATAGGTGCCTTTGTAAGCCTTGGTTTGTTCTATTGCGTAGATATCAAGCGGCTCTTCTACTACCAATACGGTAGTCTTGTCTCGCTCAGCATCAGAATAGAACGGCGAAACTTCCTCATCTGCATCAATTAATGCAAAAGTCACCGGACAAGATTTGACGCCGACGTGTAGCTCGGATAATGCCTTGGCGATATTCTCAGAAATCTTATCATTCGCTTTGAAAAGGTAATAGGCATACCGTTCCGCCGTACGCGGACCAACTCCAGGCAACATAGAAAGTGCCTCTATTGCATTTGTCAGAGCCTGTGGCAGCATTTTACATTCCGAGACCGAGGTTACCTAGTCCACCCATTAGTGGCTTCATCTTGTCTGTTGCGATTTCCTGTGCCTTGGCGAAGCCATCGCGCATACAGTTCTCAATCCATCGTTCTAGTTCATGAATATCGTCAAGATCGACTTTCTCGGGATCGATTGTAACTTTTTTGACCTTTAACTCACCGTTGATTTGTACGACCACTGCTCCATCGCCAGCTTCCACCTCGACAATCTCATTCTTTAGCTCTTTCTGTGCTTTACGCAGTTGGTTTAGTAATTTCATTTGGTCTAGTTTCTGACCCATGTTATTCTCCTTTCTCAGTATAGGTATATAAATATATTATATCAGAATCATCTCTTCTTGGCGAGGTGATAATCCGTGATAAAGTGTAGTTTTCGCCCGACTCGCCGAGCGGCCCAAGTACCGCGATATCCTTCTTGTCCTGGATGCTGTCGACAATGCTAAGTTCGGTCGAAGCTTCAAGAATCTTGTAAAAGTCATAATGCTCACGTACCAGTAAAGTCTGGTCGGATAAATTCTGCCTGATAATACTAATTTTATCAGAAAAACTATCGGCAATGCTTGGATTGTAACGGTATCCATAAATATACTGCAACAGTCCAGGTATAATCATGATTCCAAACAGCAGCGTAAGTGGCAATAGTGCCGAGATGCGAGCATATGGGTTTTCTGGGAAGAGAGCATACCATTTCTCGAGTAGATATTTCATCCCATGCGCCATCAGTATCGAGAATGGTAAAATAACGAAAATCGCCGCAAGTGGATTAAAGCCAGTGATGATGAACGTAAAAACTAGTAACATCGTTGCAATTGAGTTGCGCGAAGCGAAGAATCCCTTCGTGGTAGAAAACAGTCCGATGAATGCCAGAATAAAACTAGGCAAGCTTATAAGTGGAGACAGAAACACTCCGTCGATTATACTGTGCCAGGCAAAGACCGGCGCAAACCCTCTCGCAATATTCGGAAAAAAGTTTCCCAACTCGAACCCGTCAGCCGCTATCAATTGCATAATGGTACCGGGGTGATGAAAAATGCTAATTCCGAGCAAACTAAATCCAGCAATAATCATCAAACCAACTAGCGCTAAAGGTAGCTTTGGTAGTCCCTTAACAATGAAACGAAGATGCGGCTGCGCTATTACGAAACAAACGCAGAATGCTGCAAAATATACCATGTATGGCGTAAAAATCGACAACAGCATCGTAATCGCAAACACAAAACTGTACAGTGGCTTAGGGCGTTTTTCGCCCTGAATCTTGGAACCTAGCCATAGTAGTATTGTCGGCCACAATACAATCATGATTAAAGGTGTACCCGAACCAGCCAAGAAAAGAAATGGTGTTGATAGTATAATGAGAGACGATGCCAGAAGTGAAACGTTGCTTTTGAACCAACGGTTGAGTAGTAAGATTAACATTACTCCAAGTGCTAGCCCTGCTAGAATGCTGGGTAGTTTTATCGCGTATGCCGATAGCCCAAACATCATGATGGAGAGCTTTTGTATAACTCGATAGGGCAAATCTACCAAATCGCCATTCAGAATCCCGTCTTTGCCAAGGTAATATGAGTTGGTTGCAGAATTCATTTCGGCTTCTGTAATTCCCGTTTGCGCATAGAGCGGTAAGCTAAACAACAGTAAGACAAACAGCACCAACAACACAGTATATCCAATTACGAAACGATACCTGTACAAAAAAAGTTTAGAAATAATTAGTTTCTTCACATAAGTATTATACCATAGTTAATGCAAAAACCAAATTAATGCTCTTTGTCGAGCGACATAAATCGCAACAATTCTGGATGGAAGTACAGTTCAATCTTTCCAACCGCCCCATGACGATGCTTTGCCACCAATAATTCAGTAATATGAGTCTCTTCGTAATTATCATCATTCTGTCGATAGTAGTCCGGACGATGCAAAAACATCACAAGGTCGGCGTCCTGCTCAATCGAACCAGATTCACGCAAATCTGATAGTACTGGTCTCGGATCGTCGCGCCCCGTCACATTACGTGATAGCTGTGCTAAGGCAATCACTGGGATTTCGAGCTCACGCGCTAGAATCTTCAAGCCACGCGAAATTTCCGTCACCTCCTGTACACGCTGACCTTTGTATCTATCCGTACCCTGAATCAACTGCAGGTAGTCTACAATCACGATGCCGATATCATGGTCATGCATCGCCCTCCTGGCTTTATTCCGTAATTCGACAATAGTCATCGAACTTGTATCGTCAATGTAAATCGGTATTTCATCCATCTCCGCCATCGCGTCTCCAATCTTTTGGAACTCATCGTCCGACAAATTACCCGTACGCATCTTCCAGTTATCGACCCCAGACACGTCCGAAATCATCCTATCGATAATCTCATTTGCCGCCATCTCCATTGAGAAGAATAATACACCTTTGCCGTTAATACTGGCGATATTGTAGGCCAAGTTCTGCGCAAAAGTAGTTTTACCCATGGCAGGACGCGCACCGATAATTACTAAATCGCCCTTCTGAAATCCTGCTGTTTTCTTATCCAAATCCCTGAAGCCGGTCTTTAGTCCCCGCAAGGCACCTTTGTTCTTGTGGAGCTCCTCAATTCTATCAAAAGCATCAGCCAACAAATCATTCATTGCTACATAATCGCTTTTAATGATTTTGTCGGATACTTCAAACAAGTCCTTCTCGGCGGCTCCAATCAGACTATCAACATCAGCATCTTCCTCGTAGGCCTTATTGGCTATTTCATTCCCCGCTTTAATTAATCGTCTCCGCACAGAAGCTTTCTCGACGATATCCGCGTAAGCCTTGGCATGAGAGGCTGCCGGCACAAAATTCGACAATTCTGTCAAATACGGCGCACCACCGACGTCTTTCAGTAGCTTCTTGGATTTTAATTCTGCCGTTAGCGTCAACAGGTCGATTGGTTTGTGTGCGTCATATAGCTCCACCATTGCATTAAAAATAATCTCATGGCGCTTCTCGTAGAAATCCCTTGGTTTTAAAATCGTCAAAATCTCTGGCAAAACACCATCTTGAATCATTACCGCTCCGAGTAAAGATTTCTCGGCTACGGTGTCTTGCGGTGGCACACGACCACCCTTGTCACTAGAACGGGTTACCTCCTCCATCATTTATTACCTCTCCACCCATTATAGCAGACAATTTGCTTAGTGTCTCATCATTCTTCACATTGCTAGGGATGTCATTTTCGTCGTGTATTGTGATTTTTACATTTGTGCCAGCCGCATCAGTCAAAATACGCTTATTGTTCTCGCGCGACAGAATCGTTTTGATAATCCGTTTGCGAGGATAAATATGCAATTCGTTACCGGTCATTTCGTGTTGTGTTTTGACGAGCTGCGAATAGACCGCATCGTTCATTTCTTGCACTCTTGTCGTAAAGCTTTGCCAATCAAAAACAGAGTTAGTGTGCTGCGCCGTAGTATCTGGCGGCACCTTTTTCGAGGATAATTCCCGATTGGGGGACTCGAGATGCGCATCCATGGCAGATCCGACAGGTTTGTTCCGTAGAGGCGGTTCTACCGGCGTCTCAGCCTGTGCCACCGAGGGGCGACTGGTCGGTCTGGAAGAAGATATGCCGGATGCGTCAGCCAAAGCGACTAATAACTTAGCCTCAGCGTAGGGAGCCTTTACTTCTGGCAATTTCGCAAGCAAGGGCAACAGCTCGGGGCTTGGATTGTCGATAATTACACTAATCATTTCATCAACAAGCGTCTCGGGTTTAATGCCGGCAGAGATGCATTCTCTAAGATAAATGGTCGCTTGTTTGAAGTCGCCACTAGCACAAGCATCGAGTATGTTCTGAATTTGGTCATTGCGTGGTATCCCCATTGCGTCGTTCACCATCTCTTTCGTAATGGCGTCGTTGGACAGAGAGGAAATCTGATCGAGAAGTGACAAAGAATCCCTAAACGAACCTCCACCGCGCTTTACAATGATTTCTAGTGCATCATCCGCAATCTTGATACCTTCTTGTTCACAAATCCGCTTCAGGTGCGCTAGCATCACTTCGGCACCAACTAAGTTAAAGGTATAGGTTTGTGCACGAGAAGTAATCGTCACGGGCACCTTGTAGGCATCCGTGGTTGCCATAATAAAAATCGCATGCGCTGGTGGCTCTTCCAATGTCTTCAGTAGTGCATTGAAAGCCTCCTTGGTTAGCATGTGCACTTCGTCGATAATGTATACTTTATACTTCCCCGTCGTCGGTGCAATCGCGACTTTCTCGCGTAACTCTCGAATATTATCGATGCCACGATTGCTGGCCCCATCAATTTCAATGATGTCGACATAATCGTCCTCAATCTCGTATTTAAAGCCATTTACTTCGTGCGCCAAAATCCTTGCTACCGAAGTCTTGCCGCACCCACGCGGGCCAACCAACAAATAGGCATGGCTCACCTTACCTTGCTCCAAAGCCTTAATCAGCGGTTCCGTTACTTGCGGCTGCCCTACCACTTCCGCCAACTTCGTCGGCCGATATCTCCGATACAGACTCTTCATTACAATGCCGCTTCTACGGCTGCCCAAGTCGCTTCATCATTGTTGGCCGGAATAATCACCGACACCTGTGAACCATTCTTCAATCTAAAATAAGTCACTGAAGCATATAATATCTGGTACTCTTTGCCAGCTACTTCAACATAGTATTTATCGTCGTGCTGTACCAAAGTTCCAATCACGGTCTTGCGCTCCACCGGCCCAATCTGCTTGTAGAGGAACTTGCCTTCATCCGTGATGGTCAGCTTCATAATGTCGCCCTCAACTAGCTTCGACTTCGAAGCATAATTGGCTGGAACTGGATAGTTCTTGCCGTCTGGGCCAATCATAATCTGCCCATCGAAAATTCCTTCAATAATCTTACCCTCGGGAGTTGAAACAATACTGTCTGTTGGTGCAGTAATAGTCTGTCCATCGCCTAAAATTGAAACTAACAATTCTTTGGCGGCAGAAAGATTCGTCTCTGCATCACTAATAAGACCCCGTAATCTCTTTATCTGTTTTTCTGGTATTTCAGACATCACCTCGCATTCCTGTCTAAATATAATATTAATATTATATTATATCTTTCCGCCCGTAAAGTCAAGAATATTCTTCGGAAAGTTTTCCACTGAATTAACTTCGGTCGGATTAAAACTGTTGTAAAAATTACATAAAAACCACAAGCCTAATCCTCGGCCTTCCAAAGACCAGTGTGCCGCTTTCCGTCAATGAGCATAGTCGGGATACCTTTTACGCGTAATTGATTCTCGACAATCTCTTTATTCTGATTAATCTTATCAGTGATTTCAGGATATGCGACAATCTCTCTAAGCTCCTTTATGCCATCTTCGTCAAAGCCGTCTTCTCGAATCCAAGATTCAATCTTAGCCACGGCTTCTTCGTGCGTGTAATCATCATTGAATTTATTTTGGTAAGAAATCCCCTCGCTATTTTTTCCGGTAAAAATTCGTTCAATAATGCCAAGCGACGCACCTGAACGAAGCTGCTCTATCGCAAACATATACCTTACAATGATTTCAGAATTCTTAAACTTGTACTCCCCATTTGCATCCTGTATTGGAAATGGCACCAGCCTCACATTCTGCGAGTCGAAGAACCCAGCATTCTTCTGATTACGGTAAGAAATCATACAAACGGAACAGCCCGGGTCGAAAATATCTACCGCTATAGGTAACCCGTCGACTTCTCCACCGCTCATCTCAATGTAATTAAAGGAATAATCCCCAGCATTGTAAGTCTTAAATTTGTCTGGAATGGCTTCGAAGATCTCACCCCATTCCGTAAACCATCGGCCTGTTGCCTCAAAGACATTAGAAGGCTCAGACTCGTCAATCGAGCAAACCTCTGCACCGAGTGAACAAGCGGAAGGCTTGGTGACATTGCAGGAGCCTAAAGCCCATAGGGCCAATAAAGACTTTATTGCTGTTAGAATTGCCCAAACCGCCACCAAGACAATCACTACCGACAAAATCTCAATCACGAACGATAATGGCTTGACCCATTTTGGGTGTTTTAGCATCACTCGAGATAACAAAGTGTTTTTTACATCATCTTTAAACCCTGTCTCGCATTTTTGCAGGCGCACCTTTTTCCAAAGGCACCCCCAAGCCTTCTTCAAAGCTTTGAGGTACGCCTTACCAATCTTCGGTTTAAAAATCGAAATCCCTGCCACGAAAACACCAATCAAGGCCAATATAATAAAAGCAGCTATACACACCATAATAAGACCATTCTAGCACTAATGCAGTATTTTTTCCATAACTTTTTTCACCTTCTCAATGTCGGAAGGGCGATTATGGAGACCGAGTGAAAACCTCATTAGTGGCGGCAGGCCCAAAACGTGGTCTAGATAATAATGCGCGCAGAAATATCCAGTTCTCGCCATGATATTCTCACGCGACAAAGCATTGCCGAGCATGTGTGAATCAATCCCGTCAATATAAAACGACATTGTCGGATTGGCTTGTTGGTTAACCAAATGTACCTTTGGCGAACCACTCAAGAAATCATATAGGGCGTGATAATTCGATTCAAAAGCCTTCCAGTCGGTTTTTGAAACTTTCATCAGCCATTTCAAAGCGGCGCCAAGCCCAACAATCTCTCCCCAAGCTTGCAAGCCAGCCTCGAATCGCGTATAGCGGTGCTCCTTCCCTTCCGCTGAGAGCAGATAAGAATTTTGCAAGACGTCATCTACCATCCCACCACCTACGAATCCTTGTGTCATTTCGCTCATTAATTCATCCTGCCAAACAATTACGCCGAGTGAAGGGGCATACAGTTTATGCGCCGAAAAGCAAATTGCATCTGGCTCTACACCTCGCAGAATATCGCTCGAATGTGCCATCGCTTGTGCCGCATCGATAATTACAATACCGCCAGACTTATGTACGTCTCGAATTAACTCTTTGATATTTAGGAGTTTTCGCCCATCAAAATTCGAAGCACAGTTCACTACTACCACTGCTCGTGTAAAATCATATTCAGATAATGGAATCGAGCCATCTTCATTCCGCTTCATTACTTCTCTTGGTAATCCGGTCCGTTCGCTAAAAGCCATCGTCGCCAGAAATGGCGAATTGTGTTCTATCTCACTCGTCATTACTTTGTCAAAGCATTCGGTCTTTAACTGTGACAGGCTCAAGTTTATCCCGTAGGTCGTGTTCAGCGTGAAAGAAACGGTATACTTCTTTGCCTTCAAACCTAGGTATTTCAGTACTAGTTCTCGCGTTTCCTCGACCTTTTCATCGGTCTCGATACCCCATTTGTACTTTACCCGCTCACCGCAAGAATTGTGTTCAGTATAATAATTATTAATAGCATCTATGACGCAACGCGGCCTTAGCGACTGACAAGCGCCATCAAGATACACCTCCCCCTCACCTAAATAATCAAACTCTCTCATAATGTATATATTATATAACAAAAACCACCCTTGCGGGTGGTTTTTGATTAGTCGATCATAAATTATAATTTAAGCTAATTCAACAGTAGCACCAGCTTCTTCGAGAGCTTTCTTCATAGCCTCGGCGTCAGCCTTAGCAACCTTTTCCTTAACAGTGGCAGGAGCACCGTCAACGATAGCCTTAGCTTCGCCAAGACCTAGTCCAGTAGCTTCCTTGACAGCCTTAATGACTGCGATCTTTTGAGAGCCAGCGTCCTTCAAAACGACGTCGTACTCAGACTTGCCTTCATCAGCGGCGGCTTCGCCACCGGCAGCAGGAGCAGCTACAGCCACAGCGGCAGCAGCTGGCTCAATGCCATACTCGTCCTTCAAGACATTCTTAAGTTCGTTTACTTCGAGAACAGTCAATTTGACCAATTCCTCGGCTAATTTTTTGATATCAGTAGCCATAATAATCCTTTCTAATTAAATATTAAATGTAGTTGCTAATTTGCATGTGCTTCGAGGCCAGATAGGATACCGGACAATCCGCCAGAAAGGCCAGAAATCGAATCCGTAACTGGAGACAAAAGCTGTGCAACTACTTGAGCGATTAGCTCGTTCTTGGTTGGCATTGCAGCTAAAGTCTTAACCTCATCTTCCGATAAAGCGTTGCCAAGGTCCGAAAAACCACCAACTAGATTCAGCGCATTGTGCTTTTTGGCGAACTCCGCTAACACCTTTGCAGGTGCTACTTCGTCATCGTCCGAAATCGCATAAAGCAATTGTCCAGTAAGGCCGGTAGTATCAGTATCTTTATAGACGGCAATTTGTCCCATCGCGACACGTACTAAACGGTTTTTGACGACCTTGATTTTAACGCCAGCTTCTCGCGCGGTCTTGCGAAGTTCTTGCAACTCTGCCACGGTAAGACCCTGGTACTTTGCAAAAACTGTCGACTTTGCATTCGAAAGTAGCTCTGTTAAATCAGCAACCAATGTGTTCTTTTTATCCTTTGAAATTGCCATAAAAAGTTCCTTTGGTTAGATTAAATATTGTTAAAATGTTAGGCGATCGACTAATTGTTAATAAATGCGTCACCAAATAAATCTTACAAGATATTCCTCGGCGACATAATTAAGGACTACTCCCGTCGCTGTCTTTGGTAACTGGCACAATTATAGCACACTAAACTCAAAATAGCAAGTAAGCTAATTGACATGCTTGGTGCTAATAAACTGGAAAATTGCACCAACAACAGTGAAACCTAACAACATCGGCCAATAATATACGCCTTGGTCGATACTTATTAGCATCAACAAAGCCAGAGTAGTTGCATAAGCTCCAACTCCAGCTGTTGCGATTATCGTTGCTGGCTTTAACAGCATGACGGCAGCACCAGCCACGATTACGCCGATTACGGCTGAAATCGCAATCGTCTGTATATCATTTCCAAAATACTGTATACCCGTAAGCAGCACCAAAACAAAGCAAATCCCGCCCACGCATAATTTCTCAATCGAAAACCCAAGTAGAGCCAGCAGCAATCCACCGCCTATCGGCAACAGTATTTGATAAAGCTCAGTTGAAAGTACTTCAGGTAGCACCTGTCTAACTTCCTGAATCTGCAATAAGTTAGTTGTACCAATGTATCCAAGCAAGAACCATGCAATGAAGAATGCTATTTTCTTAATCCTATACCCAAATAGCATTACCGCGAGCCCCAGCCCGAGTAGTATCAATAATTCTGGTGTTTGAAATCCTTTTACTATCGTATCCATGAGAATATTATAACATAAGAATCAACAAAGTGAGCTTTTGAAACATTTTGAAATCACCCGATAAAAATTACAACAGTCACAGACGAGTAGCTGATACTGAAATATCAGGACGAGTCTGCCTG
>CAMNPZ010000012.1 GCA_946548715.1 uncultured Candidatus Saccharibacteria bacterium | reverse complement strand
TCGGCGTTAAACTAGAAACCACCTATGCAGCCTACATCTCATCCTCTCAACCAGCCGATACTTATGTAGGACAAGTTAAGTACACCTTAGTGCATCCATATAACGCTGTAGCCGGCAAGTTAAACGTTACATACGACGGTAATGGTCTGACGTTCACTAATGGTCAAGCTACTAACCTTGTAGCCTATGATGCGACCAATAATTCGGCTTACAATCCTATAATAACACGAAGTGCATATGATGCTAACGGCAATTACAATGGATATACCACTCAAAGCGGGAATAATGTAGTCACCGTACCAGATGCAGATAGTATTCATATCAAGGTGACATATGGTGTCCCGTCAAATGTCAGCGTAAATAATCCGCCAAGCAACCTTTATATTTGGGCTGGTAGTCACCCAGACTATACGAATTCGAATAGTGCTACAAGCCTTACCACGTGTGGGGTGGCCAATGCAACGGATGGGGCGTTTATGTCTAACGGTAACCCTGGTTCACAAGTTACGATGGAGTGTGATATCGCGGGCGACTCGGTGACATTTTACGACTATAGTCAATACACTGTTTCTACTGGTTACTATGCGTTAGTATCTAAATCGGGGGTAGGGCCATATACTAAGACTGTTGTCTCCGGTACATATGAAACTCCGGGAAAACCCACCGAGTCCACTACGCTCTATGGTTGGAGTTTGGAGCCAAACGCTTCTATACCTACATATACTAGCGAAGCGGATTTTGAAAGCAACGCGCCATATCTCAACGCTAATGGTGCCATCACACTGTATGCTGTTTGGGGTAAAACATTCAGCGATGCTTATAAGAATCATAATAAAACCAAGCATAATAGTTATTATACTATGCAGGATGGTACCGATGATATATGTGAAGAGGTGGATATGGATGCAATGGAAACTTTGATTGATGTCCGAGACAACACTACGTACATGGTAAGAAAGCTCAAAGACGGTAATTGCTGGATGCTCGATAATCTTGCTTTAGACCCCACCGTTCCAACTACTGCGGCCAATATGAACGAAACTAATACTAATGCGACATCGTCTGCAATTGATAACTTTTTAGGTAGGAGTCAAGCCGATATAGATGGTTGGTCTGAAGTCGCCGTAGCAAGCAATCCGCCATCGTTTCAATCGTCAACCAATCCACTAATTAATACGGAAAGCAAAGATACTTTAGTGAAAAGCTACGGTCCGAACACTATAGACGGAAAGGCGAAGGTCGGCATTTATTATAACTTTTGTGCTGCTACGGTTGGGACTTTCTGCTATTCGGGCGGCTCGGGTCATTTGAACCCCAGCTATGATATTTGTCCGTCAAACTGGAAAATTCCATCTAGAGATGAATATTATGCACTAAGCTCAAACTATAATACATCATCATATGAAGACAATAGCATCCAGTATTATCTTTCCGCTTCTCTATCTGGTCTTTATATATCATCTTCTCATAATGATCAAAATGTCGCTGGCCACTATTGGACTTCTACGGTAACTGGTATATCAGAGATGATGTATATTGCAGATAGATCATTCTATTATCAGCAATATGCTAGATATTATGGTGCCACAATCCGATGTGCATTAGGTCATCATTAAACCCAGCTAGTTCTCAAGCATAACGATGAACCTTGTAATCCACCGGCGAATCACTAGTCTCGGAGTTTCGAATCACACCCCGCCATCTGTGCTATAATAATACTAAGTTAAACGGAGTTAACATGAACAATCTAGAACCAATGAGACACACTCTTAGCCACGTCCTCGCTGCCGCGGTCAAGGAGCTGTATCCAGATGCCAAATTCGGCATCGGCCCCGCCATCGACAATGGCTTTTATTACGACATTGATTTTGGCGATACCAAAATCAGCGACGCCGACCTTAGTAAAATCGAAAAGAAAATGCGCGGCCTCATCAAACGCAAGCTCACAATGACTCAGCGTGAAGCTACCAAATCCGAAGCTCTCGACTGGGCTCGCGATAATAAGCAAGATTACAAGATTGAACTAATCGAAGAGCTCCCCGAGAAAGAGAAAATCACCTTCTACGACATGGGTGATATCTTCACTGATCTTTGCAAGGGCCCGCATGTCAAAGACCTATCTGAAACTGGCCCCTTTAAACTTATCCGCATCGCTGGAGCTTACTGGCGCGGTGACGAAAAGCGTCCGATGCTGACTCGTATTTATGGTGTGGCTTTTGCTACCGAAGAAGAATTAGATGCTTATCTGAAGCAACAGGAAGAAGCCAAGCAGCGCGACCATCGCAAACTCGGCAAAGAGCTAGATTTGTTCTGTTTCTCCGACCTCGTCGGTGCTGGCCTGCCGCTCTTTACTCCGCGCGGTACTGAACTACGGGAACTCATGGCTAACTATTCACTATCACTTCGCGGTAGGGAAGGGTTCAAGAAAGTCTGGACTCCACATATTACCAAAACAGATTTATACAAAGCTTCTGGACATTATGCTAAGTTTGGCGATGAGTTGTTCATGGTCCATTCGCAGGTCAGTGGGGAAGATTTCGCCATGAAGCCGATGAACTGCCCTCATCACGCTCAGATTTTCGCCTCACGTCCACGCACCTATCGTGATATGCCGGTTCGCTACATGGAAGCTACTACCGATTACCGTGATGAAAAAACCGGCGAGCTTGGTGGCCTGTCGCGCGTCCGTTCGCTGACGCAGGACGACTCGCATGTCTTTTGTCGCAATGATCAAATCAAAGACGAAGTCAAACGCCTTGTCGGTATCGTCAAAGAGTTGTATGAAACCATGGGTATGCAAAAACTCCGCGCCCGCCTCTCTTACCGCTCAGACGAGGACAAGTATTTAGGCGACAAGAAGCTCTGGGAGATGGCGCAACAGCAAATCAAACAAGCTGCCATCGACAATGGACTAGATTACTTCGAACAAGAGGGCGAAGCTGCTTTCTACGGCCCTAAGATTGATTTCATGGCCGAGGATGCTATCGGCCGTGAGCATCAGCTGGCTACCATTCAGCTAGATTTCGTCCAGCCAGAGCGCTTCGGTCTAGAGTTTACTAATAATAAAGGCGAAAAAGAGCGCCCAGTTATGATTCACCATGCCACGCTTGGCTCTATTGAGCGCTTCCTCTCGGTCTTTATCGAACATACGGGAGGCTGGTTCCCATTCTGGTGCGCCCCAGAACAAGTCCGCATCGTCACGATTAATGACAAAGTCTCCGACTATGTCAACAAAATCACCGACATTCTTGATGGCGTTGTTCTTGACAAACCTCTCAAATACAACGAGCTCCGCTACACCGTAGACGATTCGGCTGACTCTCTTGGCAAGAAGATTAAACGCGCTACTGAGCTCAAAATCCCTGTCCTCCTCATTGTCGGCCCCAAAGACGCCGAAGAGGGAATCGTCTCCATCCGCCTGCGCGACTCCGAAGACAAAGTCAAACTCACCAAGCTTGCCGATTACCTAAAGAAACTAAAATAGGGAATCACATGGAAAGCGAACGGACAGGTTTGCGAGCATTGAGTGAACCCGAGAAAGTTTTCATGGATTTTAGGAAAATTTGGCTCGCGAACCGTGAAGACAGCCGTGAGACGAGCAAATTTTCCGTTAAAAAATCCATGAAAACTCTTCCCGGCGTGAAACGAAGCGCGAGCAAAACTGCTCGTTTGCTTTCAGAGGAGAGACCATGATATTAGTTATTCTGGGTCCAACCGGCTCAGGTAAGACCGGCATCAGTATCGAGATCGCCAAAGCCTTAGGCGGTGAGATTATTTCTGCTGACTCTCGTGCCATATACAAGGGAATGGATATTGGTACAGCTAAGCCGACTAAGGAAGAAATGCAGGGTATTCCTCACTATGGCTTGGACTTGGTTAATCCCGACGAACGCTTTACGGCTGCCGACTGGAAGCGATATGCTGAGGCAAAGATTCAAGACATCAAATCGCGTGGCAAGCTCCCAATCATCGTGGGCGGCACTGGCCTCTATATCGATGCATTAATCTATGATTATCACTTCAAAGGCCCCACCGGAGCCAAAATCGGCGATATTGAACAAAAAACTTGTTCAGACCGTAAAGAGATAAAAGGCGACTATCTGCTGATTGGCATCAAGTGGCCCACCGATGAACTCCGTAATCGGCTGAACACAAGAATTACTCAAATGTTCCGTCCCGAACTATACGATGAAGTTAAAAAACTTGTTCAAAAATACGGCTGGGAATGTGGAGCTATGAAAAGTGATATTTATGAATATGCCTGGAAATACATGAATAGTGAATTAAGTCTAGAAGAAGCCAAGCGTCAGTGTTTTTATGAAGACTGGCATTTGGCCAAACGGCAAATGACCTGGTTTAAACGAAATCCTAATATTATTTGGCTTTCGCTCGACCAAGTTTATTCATATGTTATAAAGCATTTATCCAACAGCATAAAAACAGCCGTTTAATCGTTACCAAAAATCTATAATCGTGCTACAATGGTTATAGAATGAACAAAACTATTAGCACACCAGTTGAAAAACTATTTGGCTCGAAAACACGAGCTAAGCTATTAAAGCTATTCTTCGAGAATCCGGAGAAAAGTTTCTATGTGCGTGAAATGACTAGGGTTATCGACGAACAGATTAACTCGGTTAGAAGAGAACTACTAAACCTCGAAAACATCGGCATCATTAAAAATGAAACCTTCGACAACAAGATTTATTACTCTGCCAATTCTAAACATCCATTTACGAAGCCACTTTCTGATATCTTCTCGAAAAAAGTTAGTTCAGCCGTCCAGGACAAAACACTCACCGAGTCCACATGGGAAGAGCTTGCACGTCCAGTCAAGAATTACCTCAAAGGCCTAGTAGTTACTAATCGTTTGCCAGGTCAAGATGGCGTTGATCTACTAATCATCGGCAACGATCGTACCAAGAAGCTTACTCGTTGGGCTGAAGTCATCGAGAAAAAACAGGGCAAACCTATTAACTACGTCATTATGTCGGTCGACGACTTTTCGTACCGTAAAAATGTTAAGGATCGCTTTATTGCGGATATTTTCGAGATGGAAATTTCCGATATTTATGACCCGGAAAAAATAATTAAAGGATAGGAGTTAACATGTTTGAGCTAGAAAGCAAAAAACCAGAAGAAATTATTATTACCACCAAAAGAACATCACTCAAAATCAATGTGGACGATTCTACCATTGATGCTAATCTTTCGGTAGGGAAGATAGAGGGTCCGGGCGAATTCGAAATTGGCGACGCCACTATTCGTGGTATTGCTACGAAGGATGGTAAAACTATTTACGATGTTGAAATCGGCGGCATCCATACGGCTATTATTGGCGGAATCGAAGATAACTTAGATGACTATGTGGCCGACATCCTCTGTACCTCCTCCGTACGTGCTATCCGCGAATTGGAGCCAAAACTAATCGTCGCGATGGGTAATGTCGACGGCATGGTTTCCGATCTTAAACTTACCGCCCGTACCGAAAAGAAACTCAAAGTCAAAAACCTCGACTCTATCACTGGCAATAAAGAAGTAGTAGTATTGAACTAACTATTGCATGAGCGGGTGACGGTACCTGGGGGTACCCCCATTCGAGCTTGACGAGAATGGGGGAAAGGTGCCGGCAGGACCCGCTCAAGGTGATATAATGATAGTATGGATTTCCTATATATAATACTAGTTTTACTGATTGTGGTGGGTTCAGTGATTTTGCACGAGCTCTCTCACGGCGTCGTAGCCTACCTTCTCGGTGACCGCACCGCCAAGGAAGCCGGTCGCCTCACCCTGAACCCTATTAAACATATTGATCCATTCATGTCTATCCTTGTTCCAGTAGTATTATACCTCTTGCGTGCTCCAGTTTTTGGCGGCGCCAAACCAGTACCTATTGATACTCGCAATCTCAAATGGGGCGCATGGGGTATGGCGCTTGTTGCTATCGCCGGCCCGCTCACCAACTTTTTCATAGCATTACTTAGCTTCTTGATTGGACACTTCACTGGCCTACTCTACGGCTCTGGTGGGGAATTGCCGGAATTTGTCTTTACCGAATTTCTTTATATCAACCTAGGCTTCATGATCTTTAACTTAATCCCAGTCCCACCACTAGATGGTTCTCGGGTGCTCTACGCTATCGCCCCAGATGGTTTCCGCAATGTCTTAGTCCAACTTGAACAATATGGCGTCATTATTGTCTATGCTCTCATCCTCCTCTTTGGTGAAGTCTTCTCGCATCTCATGATTGGCGGCATGAACGGCATCTTGAACTTCTTCTACTGGATCGTGGGTGGGTACTAAAGTGAGTATTTTTACGAGCATTGAGTGAGCCCGAGAAAGTTTTGATGGAATTTAGGAAAAATCGACTCGCGAACCCTGAAGAGAGCCGTGAGACGAGCGATTTTTCCGTTAAAAATTCTATCAAAACTTGTCCCGGCGCGAAACGAAGCGCGAGTAAAAAAATACTCACTTTAGTGCCTATCTATGATATAATAGAGCTAAGCCCTGTTGGCAGCATGATTTTCCTGAATAATCATGTTTAAGGGATTTCGTGGCTTACACCTGTGGGTGTATCGCATAAGATTTTACCCACCTTGTATATATTACGGGGAAAACAGGTCATCAGGGCTCCTAGTTTACTGAAAAGGTGGGCATGAAACAAAGAATTCGCGTAGTTGGTTTAATTAAGAATGAAGAGGGGGTTTTAGTTTTCAAACGCAACCGCGGCCGTAGTGAAGGCCCGGTTTTTTGGGAACTTCCTACTGGTAAAATTAAATTTGGTGAACAACCCGAAGAAGCCATGGCCCGCTGCCTCATGGAAGATACTGGTCTTACGGCTACTCTTGTGCAATTAAAAGACGTGATTACTTTTCTTGCACCGGAAGGTTCTAGTCAACTTAGTAACCTATATATAATATATGAACTCGGGATTGATAATAATACCAAACCAAATCCCAAAAATCGTTATACGGCCTATAAATATATTAAGGATTATGCTTCGTCTGGTATTCATCTCAACGAAACTTCGATTTCAGTATTAGAAATCGAAGAGGGCAAAGTCACGACCGGCCATACCTCGCCTCGCGATACTGCCAATGCAGTGACTATCAATGTTGACGGCGCTTCGCGTGGCAATCCTGGCCCATCCGGCATCGGCTACGTTATTCATGATAATACTGGTAAGATTATCGAAAAAGGTGGCGAATTTATCGGTTTTGCTACCTCGCGCGTAGCAGAGTATTATGCGATGCGCAAGGGAATCGAACGCGCCATCGAGCTTGGTTTTAAATCTGTACGGTTTATATCAGACAGTCTTATGGTCGTGAACCAGTTAGACGGTATTTTTAGAATCAAAAACCAAGATACGATACCAATTTATCAAGACATCCAGTCGCAACTCAGTAATTTCGATGCTGTGTCTTTCACTCATGTGCCACGTTCTCAGAATTCAATTGCTGACTCCGAGGCGAATATCGCCATAGACAGTATCATACGAAATAAATAACAGAGGTAACTCATTGACTATTCTAGTCAAAAATGGTATAATCAGACCATGACTAACATTAGCGAAAAAACAGTCCCTACAACGATTGGTTCTACTGAATACGTCGATATTGAGGGTTATCAAAGCATCCCCGCCAAAATCGACACCGGAGCCGATTCGTCTGCAATTTGGGCGAGTCACATAGAAGTTGAGCGGGACGGTACGCTGTCTTTTCGCCTTTTTGATGAAATAAGCCCATTCTATACCGGCGAAATCTTGAGATATACAGATTATAAAGCCGCAGTCGTACGTAGCTCCTCTGGCCATGAGCAGATTCGCTACCGTGTCCAACTTAGCCTCAAGCTAGCTGGGCGTAGAATTAAAGCTCTTTTTAATCTTTCTGATAGAAGTCGCAATGAATTTCCAGTCCTTATCGGACGACGTACTATTTCTGGTAAATTCATCGTTGATGTATCCAAGAAAAACGTAGCAGTTCGTCCCAAGAAGCCTAAAACCCGTCTAATACAGAGCCGTCTCGAAGAAGACCCATATTCTTTTCATCAACAATATATTAAAAATAATTAGTAGGAAAGGACACTATGAAACTAGCAATTCTATCCAACGGTAATGCCAATTATTCTACTAAGCGCCTAGTCGAAGAGGCGGAGAGGCGTGGTCACGATGTTAAGGTCGTGAAGTATAAAAACTGCTACCTTGCCCTCGATGACAAACACCCGGATGTATATTACAAAGGTAAAAAACTATCTGGTTTCGATGCTATTCTGCCACGCATTTCTAACAATATGACTCGTTATGGCTGTGCAGTAGTGCGCCAGTTTGAGATGCAAGGTGTATATACTTCCGCCGCCTCTGTAGCAATCACTCGCGCCCGCGACAAACTGCGCGCCGCTCAGATTCTCGCTAAATACGATGTAGATACACCAAAAACCTTGGTCTCACGCAATACTTCCGATATCGATGATTTACTAGAACAGATTGGCCTCCCGGTCATCATTAAACTTGCATCCGGTACGCACGGTAATGGCGTCATTCTTGCTGATACCAAAAAAGCTGCCAAATCTGCTCTCCAGGCTTTCTATCTCTACAATGAAGACGGCACCAATATATTATTGCAAGAGTTTATCAAAGAATCTGCCGGTACTGATATTCGTGCCTTTGTTGTAGGTGGTCGCGTTGTCGCTTCGATGAAAAGGGAATCACTCGATGACGATTTCCGTTCTAATCTCCACAAAGGTGGCCTCGGCACACCAATCAAGCTTACCGATCAAGAGAAGAAAGTTGCTGTCAAAGCTGCACGCGCTATGGGGCTTCATATTTGTGGCGTAGATTTAATGCGCTCTTCTCATGGTCCACTAGTACTTGAGGTTAACGCTTCACCTGGCTTCGGCATCGAGAAAGTCACTGGCCGCGATGTCGCATCCAAAATCATTGAATACATTGAGCACAACGCTCCTCGCCGCAACGGCAAAGATAGAGTGGGTGCATAAAACTTAGAATAATACCAATTCGGGGGCTTCCGCGACCAACGGGGAGCGGGCTGAGCGACTGAGCCCCGTAACGACGGGCGCGAAGGAGCATACCCCGAATGGTGTTATTCTAAGTTTTATGATACAATATATCTGAGCCTGAAAGGCAATCGCTTGCTTAACAAGAGGAAAGTCCGGGCAACATAGAGCAAGGTAGTCGCTAACGGCGACCGTCCGCAAGGATAGGGAAAGTACCACAGAAACAATACAGCCTTCGGGTAATGGTGAAAAGAGTGGGGTAAGAGCCCACAGCGCCTCGTAGTGATATGGGGCGGAGGCAAACCCTACCTGTTGCAAGGAGTGCTATTCGCCCCTGCTCGGGGACGCACGCTCACCGCTTGAGCTCAGTAGCAATATTGCGCCTAGATAGATGATTGCCGGCCACGCTTGCGCGTGGCTACAGAACCCGGCTTATTGAAGGCTCTAGTTTTATGCAGCAAAAATCCACCCTCGCGGGTGGGTTTTTGTATGGATAGTTAAATAGGTGTCAGTAGAGATGTCCCGCAAGGAACGATTGAGCAACAGACCGAGCCGTATTTGACATACAGTGAGGGAGTAGCGCAAATCGTGACGCAGCGGGACGCCCTAATGACCTTATTTAATCAGGCCTTTCTTCTTCAAAGTGCGTAATGCAGAAGTAGAAACGTTAGCCTTGATTTTCTGTCCGTTAATCACCAAAGTTCGCTTGCTCACATTTGGCTTAAACACCTTGCGGGTGTGCCTCTGCGAGAAGGAAACATTGTGACCATACATCTTGCCTTTACCAGTAATTTCACAAATCGCCATCTTATTTCTCCTTCACTGTATTAACAATTGCTTTAAACGCTTCAGGATTGTTCACGGCGAGGTCGGCAAGCACTTTGCGATCAAGATTGATATTCTTGGCCTTCATACCAGCAATCAATTGCGAATAGGAAAGACCTAACTCTCTCGATGCGTTGTTGATACGGGTAATCCAAAGCGCCCTTAAATCACGCTTGCGATTACGACGATCTCTGTAGCTATATTGCAAAGCCTTAATTACGCCTTGCTTGCCAAGTCGGAAACTCCGACGGCGGTAATGTTGCATACCCTTAGCGGCAGCTAAAGTCTTCTTGTGTTTCGCGTGTGCCGCGACTCCTCTTTTTACTCTCATGACTATACCCCCAATGCTTTCTTAATATTCTTGTTAATTTTGCCATTGATGGTTGCAGCAGTTTTCATATTGCGCTTCCTGGCTTTAGATTTTTTAGCGAGAATGTGATTCCCGAATGCTCGTTCGCGAACGAGCTTACCGCTACCGGTAATCTTAATCCGTTTGGCGGTACCTTTATGCGTCTTTAGTTTCGGCATAAAATTTCCTTTCGTTAAATTTAATATCCAAGGTGCTATCAGAAGACCTAGAAAGTAGGAAATACTTTGTTCGTGTCCAATCTGATTATTTCTTGCGAACCTGCGCAGACAGGTTCCGTCCGCTCATTTGTATCTTGCCTTCGGTTACGACGTCATCACCAAGCAGAGAAATCACTTTATCTAAAAGCTCATTCCCAAGCTCCTTGTGTGCCATTTCACGACCTTTGAAAACAATCATAATTTTTACACGGTCACCGTCATCAAGGAAGGCGCGCATTTTGCGGACTTTGATGTTAAGGTCGTTATCTGAAATCTTCAGGCCAATTTTCATCTGCTTGAGCTCCGATTGCTTTTCGCGAGCCTTCTTGCGATTTTTGGCATCTTCTTTCATTTTTTGATACTGGAACTTACCCCAGTCAATAATCTTAACGACCGGTGGATTAGCATTAGCGGCAATCTCCACTAAATCCACTCCCTGTTGATTCGCCAGAAGCTGAGCATCCCGACTAGACATGATGCCTAGTTGTTCGCCATTAGAACCAATAACGCGTACCTCGGGATAACGAATTTCTCCATTTAGCCGGGTACGTGAGTTGTTTTTGATAGTATTCCTTTCTTCTCTTGAATTAACCTGTAAAACATTATAGCAAAAATCTAGGGGATTTGCAAGAGTTTTATGCGACATATGGCTCATGCTAACGCCTCCGGTACGTTAGTGCCTCGGCGATGTGACGCTGCTTAATCATATTTGAATGGTCCATATCTGCAATCGTCTGAGCCACCTTGATGGTTTTAAAATAGCTTCGCGCTGAGAGTTGTAACCGTTCCGAAGCAGAAGCTAGCAGCTTTTCGGCGGGTGCTTCGAGTTTCAACTGTTGTGCAACCTCAAACGAGGATAGGGAACTATTGTAGACGCCATCTTGCCCAAAACGAGCACGTTGATGTGCGAGCGCCTCTGTAATAGTATTTTTTACAACGTTATGTTCTCTATCTGTTTTTGGTAATTCTTTGCGTAAATCTTCGTTGTTGACTTTCTGCACCTCAATACACATATCAATACGATCAAACAATGGTCCAGAGAGTTTCTTCTGATAGTTTTGGATCTGCGATTCGGTGCATTTACATTCGTGCGTCTCATCTCCCAGATACCCGCATGGGCAGGGATTCATTGTCGCTACCAACATATAATCTGCCGGATAAGTAGTCTTGCGACCGGCACGCGAAATGGTAATCTCTCTATCTTCCAGGGGTTGTCGCAATGCTTCAAGTACGGAGCGTGGAAATTCAGGTATTTCATCTAAAAATAGAATGCCCTTATGAGCCAAGGAGATTTCACCTGGTCCCGTTGCTCCACCAATCAGAGAAGTCATGCTAGCGCTATGGTGGGGGCTTCGAAATGGCCTATTCTTAACTATCTCGTCACTGGTTAAACCTGCAATTGAGTATAGCTTGGTTATTTCAACCATCTCTTGCGAGGTTAAATCCGGCAGCAGATTGATCGCGGCTTTTGCTAGCAAGGTCTTACCGGCTCCAGGTGGACCAGAAATTAAGATGTTATGGTGTCCAGCAATCGCTATTTCGATTGCTCGTTTGGCTAAATCCTGCCCACGAATATGGTCCAAAATTGGCCCATTATAGCCGTTTTTAGATGGTTTTATAATCGAACCTTCATTGGGCCCAGTTGGTAATTCCAATTGGCCTTTTAACGCCAAATACAGGCTTTGTAGCGATTCTACCCCATATATTATAATTCCAGAAACTAACGTGGCCTGTGCAAGATTCCTCATGGGCAAATAAATCTCCCGATAGCCAGCCTTCTTAGCGGTCTCTACTATATTGATAATACCCTTGACCGGCTTCACTTCGCCATTTAGAGACAGCTCACCAACAAAAACTTTGCCCTCCACGTCAGTTCGGACTAATTGCCCGGAGAGTAATAGCACCGAAAGCGCGATTGGCAAATCGAGGTATGCACCATCTTTTTGTAGTTCTGCGGGCGCTAGATTAATCGTTACTTTTTTATCAGGGAAGAAGAACTCCGAGTTCACAATTGCACTACGCACGCGTTCCTTGGCTTCATTGACGGTTTTGTTCGCCATCCCAACTATATTGAAAGCTGGTAACCCGCGATTCATATCGCCTTCGACTTCGACCAGCTTTCCCTCGAAGCCATACGGCACCATTGAATGTATCTTTGCTATCATGCGACCCTTTTAGCACGACTCCGAAACATTTACAACCCCCACGAAAATAATCTCACATTATCTCCATTGTAATTAATCAAAATTACAGGGGTGAAACTGATAAAAAGATTTAATGATTAAATATTCATCCCTGTAAGCATAAACACAATAGAGAAACCCTGTGGAAAACTCGTCAAAAATGAACAAAAAAAGTACAAAAAATCTATTGACATTAGCGTTTCTTCGCGTTATTATAGAGATAGCTTTTGAATAAAAAAATTATTCAAAAGGTCAAAACAAAAATTTAGCCAAAATAACTCCACACTCTACAAAAGACCGGTTTTCCTCGCAGTTACCGGTCTTTTTCTATGTCCGCAGCGCGCCTTAACCAGTGAAATTTCGTAAATAAAATCCGTCAGGTTGGTGGTTTCTTCGAGTGAAGTGTTATTACTGCCAGAACGTTAATTTGAAAATAAAATCCGCCTAGGCGGTGTTTTCTCTTGCCGAAGCGCGTCTTATGGACGAGCGAAAACAAAAAAAACGCCGCATAGGCGGATTTTAATTCAAATTAGCTGGTGGAGCTGGGGGATACTGCCTCCCCGTCCGACCCATCACTGGGACTTGAATCTACGCGCATAGTTTTCTGTTTCATCTTGGCCTATTCTAGCAGCTGCAGAAAACGAAACTACTAAATGCCATGGCTAATTGTCGAGTCGTCTCTCGCCGTTTAGACAACCTTAATCCCGTTGTATGATAATTTCAGATCTACGGAATCTCAACCTGAAACCAGCCTATAAAATCAAACTAGGCGTAAGCTGGCATGTACATGACATGCGCAGTTTTAGTGTTTTTAGCACTTATTTAATACTTACGGTATTCAATCGGCACGCATCAAATCTGTTAATGAATCGTCTAAGCTATGGTCAGCCCCAACTATTATTATTTTACCATAACAGATAAATAATTACAATAGGGAATCGTCTCGCTTGCAACGAAACGCGGGCGAAAACTAAGCCATAGTAGGCCTATTGTCAATAAATGTTGTAATTATTACAACAAAATGAATAACAAAGTAGAACAGGGAAACAATAGGTCAAGTGTTGTGATTATTACAACAATAAAACTGAACAAATCTATTGCATTTTTTCTAAAAGTGTGCTACCATAAGGACAGTCGAGATGACTAAACAAACAAATAAAACAAAAGGAACATTAAAATGCAAAAACATAAGAAAACGTAGTCTTTGGCGGGCGAAAAGGTAATTTCTAGCCATAGATTACAAAATAGGAATTACCTAGAGCTCCGCGAAAGGGAATAAAAACCAATTAGCGTCGAGCGCATAGTTAAATCTTTCGTTAGCACCTTCAAGATACATAAACAAGAGCGGAAGAAACAAACTATAAGGACATTTGCTTCACCTAGCGTGAAGCGGTCAAAGGGAAAAGGCGGATCAGGTTGCGGTTAATAGTTAAGATTTTAGAGCCGGATAACCCCCGCCTTCTCTCCATATTTACTTGGGGGTTTACGTTATGCTATAATATAGCCATGAAGCATAACCGAATTATTTATAGTATTAGCATCATAGGACTCGCAGCTTTAATATTGATGCTAAACTTATCTTCACCAACTGAAATCGGACCATTCGGTGTTCTATTATTTTTTACAACAGTCTACGTTGTATTTGTAGGTGTCTTCACCCTGCTTCTGCAGGTTTTTTTTCGTACAGCATTTGGTCGCAAGGAGCTCAACAGCAAAGATTATCTCTATGCTGCGGTGCTAGCGTTCGCCCCGATTATGCTCCTAATGGCTCGTTCGTTCGGCGCCATTAATCTCTGGACAATCAGCCTAATTGTTATTTTTATTTCTTTAGCAGAATTTTTAGTCAAAAAACGTATTTAATATGATATAATGTGCTTATGAATAATGGTCAAAACATAAACGAACCGCACAATCCTTTTACGGAAGGCATTACACCAGGCGTCGGCACTTCTCCTGAAGCGATAAACCCAACCACCGACGATAACCTTAACCTTGGCAATTTTGAAAATCAGACTACAGAAAACTATAACGAAAGAGGCGGCGTAGCGCTAAATGCTGTGGATGTCGCTGGAAATACTACCGAACTAACCATGCCTCCTGCAAATATATCTTCACCACAATTAGGGCAAGTCGTTGATTTAATGACGCCCCCTCAGATAAATTCACCTCGAGAACCTCAAGTAGCGGATACGTCTAACTCAGCCGATAACAATGAATCTTTAGACCAAACCATCGCCGAGCACCTAGCGGACGGTAAAGTGGACAAAAACGATGTTGGTTTTCTAAAAAGCAAAACAGCAGAACTCGTAAATAATCCAGTTGAGCTTGCCGAATTTGTCATGAAGGCTCGCCTTGCTATCACGAATAAGACGTCCAAGGAGTCGAAATGAGAGCGAATTTATCAGTTTTAGTATTTTTTACAACAATGAGGAGCGTGGGATAGAATGCCTGAAACTTGGGTGGTAATTTTAGTTATGGTTATAGCAGCTATCCTTCTCGTTGCTATTATTTTTGGCTCAAAGATTTCAAAGCTCAGAAAAGCCAGTAAATACGAGCGCAGTCTTAAGATGGTCCCACTTTTAATTCACCTCCCACCTACAACGGACGATATTGATGGCGGCGGACGCGATAAGCGGGATATCACTGAAGAGGCTATTTCTAAAGCACAGGTTATGTACTCAATACTGGCCTCAACGACCATTAGTGGCTTAAAGGCCGATATTTATGGTCAACGCCATTTTTCGTTCGAGATTATGGTATTTAAGAATATCATTCGCTACTACGCAGTTGTACCACTGGAACTGGTAGAAACCGTTAAACAAGCCATCCAATCCGCCTATCCGACCGCAAGAGTTACTGAGACCGAAGAAGAGAACATTTTTAAAGACGGCGGTGGTATTAACGCAGTGGCGGGTGCAGAACTGACCCTCAATAAAGAGTATTACCTACCTATCGCTACATATCAAGACACCAAGCGTGACGCCCAGATGGCGCTATTGAATGCGCTAGCCAGTGTCAAAAACGATGAAGGCGCCTCTGTACAAATTCTTTTTCGTCCTGCACAAAAAAATTGGTCAAGCAAAGCTAAGCAATACGTCGAAGCCACCCAGAAAGGCGAAAAAACCAAAACCGTAGGTGCGGGCATCGGTGCATTTGTAATGGACGTAATCCGTGCCCCCTTTGAAGTTCCAGGAGAACATGAAAAAACCGAACAGAAAATCGTCACTAATATTAAACAGAACGAGCTGGATGCAATTACTAATAAGATGAAATTTCCAGCTTTCGAAACCTTAATCAGAGTAGTGGCTAGCTCTTCTACAAGTGGGCGTTCAGAAGCCATTATGAGTGGTATCGTGGCTTCTTTTTCACAGTTTACCTCACCAGAATTCAATGGCTTCAAAGTTAACACTATGAAAGACCCTAAAAAACTAGTAATTGACTACACCTTTAGATTTTTCCCACTGAAGCAAAAATCTAGCATCCTGAACAGTGTGGAGCTTGCCTCTATTTTTCATCTCCCAGAACAAAACGCCATCCCGAGCTCATCCGTAGAACGTCAGTTAGTGAAGCAAGTTGATGGCCCCGCCAAACTTGCCACCGAAGGACTCTTCCTCGGCACTAACGAATATAGAGGGAACAAAAAACCCATCTATCTCCAAGAAAATGATCGTCGTCGCCACATGTATGTTATCGGACAAACCGGTATGGGTAAATCGGTCTTCCTTGAGAACCTTGCCTTCCAGGATATGTGTGATGGGCGCGGCTTTGCCTTCATCGATCCTCACGGCGACGCCGCAGAAGCTCTCTTGAAACGTGTCCCGGAGGAACGTATTGATGATGTGATTTATTTTGACCCTGCCGACATTGAACATCCAGTAGGCATGAACATGTTCGAGTACACCACCGAAGACCAGAAAGACTTCATCGTCCAAGAGGGAATCAGTATGCTCCAATCCCTCTTTGATCCCCAAAACCAAGGCTTTTTCGGTCCCCGCGGCCAACACATGTTCCGAAACGCCGCCCTTCTCCTCATGTCCGACCCCGCTGGCGCTACCTTCATCGATATCCCTCAGTGCTTCACCGATCCTGAATTTGTCAAGTCGAAATTAAAATATGTCACCGACAAAGCTGTTTATGACTACTGGACTAAAGAATTTCCGGCCAGCCAAAAATCGTCCGACGCCGGCGAAGTTATTACTTGGTTCTCGTCCAAATGGGGCCCTTTCATCGCTAACACCATCATGAGAAACACTCTTGGCCAAGTCAAATCAGGTTTTAATATTCGTGAAATCATGGATAATAAAAAGATCTTCCTCGTTAACCTTTCTAAGGGTCGACTCGGTGATATCAACGCTAACCTTCTCGGTATGATCTTCGTCATGAAATTTCAGCAGGCGGCCATGTCGAGGCAGGATATTCCCGAAGATGAACGCCAGGATTTCTGTCTCTATGTTGATGAGTTCCAAAACTTCGCCACCGACAGCTTCGAGTCTATCCTCTCTGAGGCTAGGAAGTACCGCTTGAATCTTATTGTTGCTAACCAGTTTATGACTCAGCTTACCGACAAGATCAGGGAAGCGCTCCTTGGCAACGTCGGCACTATTATCTGTGGTCGCATTGGTGTTACGGATGCGGATCTCATGGTCAAAGCGTTTTCGCCTACTTTCACAGCTGAGGATCTCACTAAGACTCCCAATCACGCCGCCGTGGCTAAAGTAATGATGTTCGATATGCCATCCGCTCCCTTTACTATTAATTTGCCACCTCCAATGGGTGAGCCTAACGACGAATTGATGAAATCACTTAAAGTCTACACTGCCACTAAGTATGCCAAGACCCGCGCCGAGGTAGAGAAAGAAATCCAGGATCGTTGGAATTCCGCCAATAAAGCCAAAGAAGCCGAATCGGCACCATCCCCCGACGAAAATATGCCGTCAGAGCTCACAGGGGCCCCTCAGGGCGCACTTTCGGGCCAAAATGGTATCAATACTGCTTCTACTTCCACGGCGTCTCCTAGCGGCTCTGATGGGGCTTCTGGCGGATTCCTCGATAAATGGCTCAGTCAAAAAGACGATTAGCTAAAACAGCAAATCTCATTTTCGCTCGCGATGACTTCACGCCATGGTTATTTTTACAACGTTTCACTCAATCCTCGCCTCGATCAAGTTATCAGACTCGCTTCGCGAATCTGTAACTTTACTCGTCTCGGATGAGGAAAAGTTGTAAAAATAACCTGGGTTCGTCATATGCTCGCTCAAATTAAGATTTACTGTTTCAGCTAATCGTACTTATCTGCTGCAGCCTCTGTATTATCCCAGGCAACACCTCCATCACACGCTCGACGTCGCGAGGGGTATTCTCGAGCCCAAAAGAGAATCGTATTGACGAATGCGCTACTTCCGCATCGCCAGTTTTCGCCATCAGTACATGTGATGGCTTTGTGTCTCCTGCCGCACAAGCCGAGCCAGTCGATACGATGATTCCTTCGGCATCTAGATAAAGCTGAATCGACTCCCCCTCAGCCGCCCTAAACGAAGCATTCAGGATATTTGGCAGGGAAGCCCCAGGTGTAATATCGGTGTTCAGGGAGCTGCCCGGTATTTCCGCTAGAATCCGCTTCGCCAATGTATCGCGCAACTTCCGCACCTCAGTATCGTATCTAAGCCAAGTCTTATCTTCTAGCACTCTCGAGAGCGCAGCGCCAAACCCTACAATGCCCACAGTGTTATAGGTTCCGCCTCGTCTCTTATTCTCTTGGTTGCCGCCGATAATTAAGGGCTTAAACGGTACGTTTTTCCGTACATATAATGCCCCTACTCCTATCGGTCCACCAATCTTATGCGCCGAAAAAGTCGCATAATCTAGACCTAACTTCTTTACGTCAATAGGCACTTTGCCTAATACCTGAGTGAGATCAGAGTGCTTAAAGATGCGACCAATGGGTGATTTGTGAGCATTCGCGACAACGGGAGCGAACGACGAAGCGAGCCCTGTAACGACAGGTGCGAGCGAGGAGGCGAGCAAATCACCCGTGGTCGCGTCATAAAGGAACTCCCCAGTCTCATTATTTGCCATCATGTAAGAGTATAGCTTCGGCAACTTCCGCCCCCGATACACCTTCGCCGCCTCTATAATCGAATGATGTTCCAGGGGTGAAGTTTCAATCTGACACCCCTCAAAGGTCCGAATCACGGTATTATTTGATTCTGACGCTCCCGAAGTAAAAATAATCTCCGACGGTTCCGCCCCAATCAACTGCGCAAGCAGTTCGCGTGTCTTCTCGATTTCGTTCATTGCAAGATGCCCAGGGGTATGAAGCGCCGACGCATTCGCGTAAAATTTCTCCTCCGCGTATCGCATCGCCTCTCTCACCTCCGGCAACATTGGCACTGTCGCCGCATAGTCCAAGTATGTCATACCTAAATTATACCATGAGGCTCTTTGTAGACTTGCATTTTCTGTCTTTAAGGTGTACAATATATAGGTATATTTAAGAAGAGGTATATAAATGGCTGCAAAAGCTGAAGAATATGATTCGTCTGAAATTCGCGTGCTTGAAGGTCTAGAACCCGTCAGGTTGCGCCCAGGTATGTATATCGGTTCCACCGGTTATGACGGTTTGCATCACCTAATCAAAGAAATCGCCGATAACTCCATCGATGAAGCTATCGCTGGTTTCGCAAACAAGATAGATATCACGATATTAACCGATGGCGGTGTCCGTGTCGATGACAACGGACGTGGTATTCCAGTAGACATCCACCCCAAGACCAAGAAGTCCACCCTCGAGACCGTACTTACTGTCCTTCACGCCGGTGGTAAATTCGGCGATGGCGGCTACAAGGTTTCTTCGGGCCTTCACGGCGTCGGTTCATCGGTGGTGAATGCTCTCTCGACACACATGTATGCCGAGGTCTATCGCGACGGCAAGACTCACCATATTGAATTTGACGTTGGCAAGCCTACTATGGAACTCCAAGTCACTAAAGGCAGTCCACGCGAACATGGTACCTCTATTACTTTTTATCCCGATCCGTCTATTTTTAAGGAAACCACTACTTTCGACTACACTTGGGTTGCCAATTACGCTCGCCACCAAGCCTACCTTACCAAGGGTATCCTTATTACGGTCAAAGACGAACGCACTGGCGCCAGGGAATCATTCTACTTCGAAGGCGGTATTAAGAGCTACGTCAAGCGTCTCAACCAAGGCAAGGAGCTTCTATCCGACGATATATTCTATGTAGACAAGCAAGTGGGCGACACTGGTATTGAAATCGCCCTCCAGTATAACGACACATTCGCCGAAACCATGAAACCTTTCGCTAATAACGTTCTCACCCCTGATGGTGGTATGCACGTGGTCGGTTTCCGTACTGGTCTCACTCGCACCGTCAATGATTATGCCCGCAAGAACGGCCTTCTCAAAGAGAAAGAAGACAACCTCACCGGTGATGACATCAAAGAAGGTCTCACTGCTGTTATTCTAGTCAAACTCCCTGACCCGCAATTCGAAGGTCAGACCAAGAATAAACTTGGCAACCCAGAAGTTCGTGGTTATGTCGACAAGGTTATGACCGAGTATTTTGGCTATTATCTCGAAGAAAACCCCGCCATAGCCAAGAAGATCGTCGGTAAGGCCACTCTAGCCGCTCGCGCCCGCAAAGCCGCTCGCGCTGCACGCGACAACGTCATCAGAAAAGGCGCCTTCGATGGCCTCAATCTTCCATCCAAGCTCGCTGACTGTTCCTCCCGTAGCCGTTCTGAATGCGAACTCTTTATCGTAGAGGGTAATTCTGCTGCCGGTTCTGCCAAGGAAGGTCGTAATCCTCAGATTCAGGCCATCCTGCCGCTAAGAGGTAAAGTACTAAACACCGAACGCGCTCGTCTCGACAAAATGCTTGCCAATCAAGAACTCGTCTCCCTCATCAAGGGTCTCGGAGTTGGTATTGGCGATCAATTCAACCTTGACGGCCTCCGTTACGACAAAATCATCTTCATGACTGATGCTGATGTTGACGGTCTTCATATTGCCACGCTTCTGATGACCTTTTTCTTCCGTTATATGCCACAAGTTATAGAGGCCGGCCACGTCTACCTAGCTAAACCACCTCTATTTGGCCTAATCAAAGGCACCGGTGCCAACCGTAAGATTGATTATCTCTACGATGAAGTAGCGCTCGAGAAGAAATTGACTGAGAAAATCGAAGAACGCCGTAAAGCCGGTACTAAGATTGACGAATCTCAAGAGAGATTCAAACAAGCCGGTTACACTGCTCAGCAACGCTTTAAGGGTCTCGGTGAAATGGACGCCAAACAGCTCTGGGAAACCACCATGGATCCAGAGAATCGTATTTTGGTCAAAGTTCACGTTGAAGACGCCGAAAAAGCCGATGCCGTATTTACGAAGCTGATGGGAGATCAGGTCGAACTCCGCAAAAACTTCATCCAAGCCGGCGCCGCATCTGTTAACCTTGATGATTTGGACTTCTAAAGGAAGGAGATAGGATATGAAAGACGATAAGAACAAAGAGAACAACTTGCCAAAGGAGCCTCAGGATATGCCTGCTGAGGACCTTTCGCGACCAACGGGGAGCGAGGGAGCGCCCGAGCCCCGTAACGACGGGAGCGAGGGCAGCGTGTCCGAAGCGGGCATATCTGAGACTCCTGTAGTACAAGATGGCATCGAGGTCAAACCCGTCGAACACACCATGGAAGACTACTTCCTACGCTATTCAATGTCCGTCATCGTCGACCGCGCTCTCCCAGACGTCCGCGACGGTCTGAAACCAGTCAACCGCCGTATACTCTATGCCATGAATAAGAACGGCTGGAAACCACCGCATCCTACTGTTAAGTCCGCTAAAATCGTCGGTGACGTCATGGGTGCCTACCACCCTCACGGCGACTCCTCTATCTACATGGCGATGGTAAATCTTGCCCAGCCTTGGAAAATGCGCTACACCCTGATTGAGGGCCAAGGTAACTTCGGTTCCGCCGATGGTGATGAACCAGCCGCCTATCGTTACACCGAGGCTCGCATGGACAAAATCGGTGTTGAGCTATTGGCTGACATCGAAAAAGACACCGTAGATTTCCGTGACAACTTCGATGGCACCACTCAGGAACCAGTCGTCCTCCCAGCCGCATTACCAAATATTCTCTTAAACGGCCAGATGGGTATCGCCGTTGGTATGGCTACCAATATTCCGCCACACAACCTCGGCGAGCTAGTTGATGCTACTGTAGCCCTAATCGACGACCCAGAAATCACCCTAGATGGTCTTATGAAATACGTCAAAGGTCCAGATTTCCCGACCGGCGCCGAAGTTTACGGCGGTGCACCGATGAGGCAAGCTTACGCCACAGGGAAGGGCTCGGTCACGATTCGCGCCGTCACCAATATTGAGGAGCGCAAAAACGGCCGTTATAATATTGTCATTACAGAAATGCCATACGGCGTCTCAAAGGAAGCCTTTATCGAGAAAGTTGTTCAGCTAGCTCAGGATAAAAAAATTACCCACATCGCTGATGCTCGTAACGAATCCGCTCGCGGTAAAGTTCGTGTAGTTGTCGAATTAAAGAAAGACGCTTTCCCCAAGAAAATCCTCAACCAACTTTATAAACTTACCGATTTACAGACGACATTTCACTATAATATGCTCGCGCTCGTTGATGGTATTCAGCCTCGCGTCCTCGGTCTCAAAGAGATTCTTTCTGAATTTGTTAAACACCGCCAAGTGGTCATCAGGAGACGTACTGAGTTTGACCTCAAGAAAGCCAAAGAGCGCGCCCATATCCTCGAAGGTCTGAAAATCGCCCTCGACAACATCGACGAAGTGATTAAAGTTATCCGCGCCTCTTACGACGACGCTGATAAACAACTTATGCAGAGGTTCGGTCTCTCCGAAATCCAGGCCAACGCTATCTTGCAGATGCAACTTCGCCGTCTCCAAGGCTTGGAACGCGACAAAATTGAAGAAGAATTGAAGCAGCTCCATGAATTAATTGAGAAATTAGAAGCCATCCTCGCCTCCGAATCTGAAATCTTAAGAGTAGTCAAAGAAGAGCTCATTGCTTTGAAAGACAAATACGGTGACGAACGCCGCTCGAAGATTATTAATCACGAAGTTGGCAAATTCTCCGAAGAAGAGCTCATTCCAGAAGAGGAAAGTGTTATCCTGCTCACCTCCGAGAACTACATTAAGCGTGTCCCGCAAAACGATTTCCGCCGTCAGAATCGTGGCGGTAAGGGTAAACGCGGCATGACCACCAAGGAAGAAGACGTCATCGCCCAAATCATGACCACGAATTCTCACGATTATCTGTTATTCTTTACTAACCAAGGTCGTCTCTTCCGCATGAAAGCGTATGAAGTCCCGCAGGCCTCTCTGGCCGCCAAGGGCACCGCTGCCGTGAATATGCTTAATATGCATCCAGAGGAAAAAATCACCTCTATCATTAAACAAGGCGAAGCTGGCGCCAACGGCTATCTCTTTATGGCTACTAAGAAGGGAACCATCAAGAAATCCGCTATCAAAGACTTCTTCAACGTCCGTAGTAATGGCCTCATCGCCATCAAATTAGATGCAGGAGATGAGCTGAGATGGGTCAAAGAAACCACCGGTGAGAACGATATTGTAATCAGTACTTCTGCTGGGCAAGCCACCCGCTTCAACGAGAAAGAAGTCCGCGCCATGGGTCGCTCCGCTATGGGTGTGCGTGGTATGCGCCTCCGCCCGAAAGACGAAATCGTCGGCATGGATGTTATTACCGATCCTAAGCAGAAATTTCTCGCCGTTTCAGCCAATGGCTACGGTAAAGCTACCCAAGTTTCCAACTTCCCACCCCATAAGCGTGGTGGTGTCGGTATCAAAGTGGCTGCTGTGACCGAGAAAACCGGTCCGCTAGTAGCAGTTCACACCCTAGATCCTCTTGCAAAAGAAGTCATTATGATGTCCACTAAGGGTCAGGCTATCCGCGTCGCCGTGAAAGAAATCCCCACTCTCGGTCGCGCCACTCAAGGTGTCCGCATCATGAAGATGTCCGACGGCGACACCGTTGCTTCTCTCGGTATCGTCCTCCCAGAAGAGGAACCAGAAACCGATACGGCAGATAAGAGCTCTAAATAGCTTACGAAAAACAGCAATAGTCACTTGTAGAGCATAATGAGATTTAGACCAGATTTCTAAATTGTAAGCTTTGCAACTCAGCAACGAAAAAATCTCCCCTAGCCCGAAGGGCGAATAAGGAGATTTTTTCTTGCCCTGTGTTGCAAGTCTTACAATTTAGAAGTCCAAGCTCTACAAGTGACTATTGCTGTTTTTTGTAAAAAGCATTATGAGTTCTTTTTAAGCCTAATCGTTTTCAGTAAAACACTTATGACAAAAAATCTCACTTCCGGGGGTTGTGTTTTTCATATATCTGTGTTTTAACTCCTTACAATAATCTAATATAAGGAGTGATTATATGAAAAGCAAACCTTTTCAATCAATATTAACTGCATTACTCAGCGCCGGCGCCATGGGCGGTATTCCGTGCACGGCACCATTAACTTATGCTGATAGTGGCCAGGAAACAACCAGTCCTATGACGGTTATCGAGGATAAAGGCACTACTTGGTGGTCAGTGCAAGAGCTACTGAAGTTCTATCCGGAAGTAGAAGCCGAGAAAGACGCCGAATGTGGCGATAACCAAGATTGTCGCATGGAGTTTGGCTGGAGCATGATAGAGCGAGGACCCAAATATAGCGCTCTCAGCAACCTCCTGGAAGGGCAGTTTTGGGTTACCTCTATTAATCCGAGTGCGGAGACTGTTAAGGTGCTCTTCTTCGACAACGATATGATGCTGAGGCACATGGGAATTGAAGAAAAACTAGAGATAGAGCATCTGTATCTTGGCTGGTTCGACGAATGGAAAGGACAAATTTACAACTACGATCATGATGGATTCACTAATGGTTCCGTATCAGGTTCGCATCCATTATATGACAGTACAGTAGAGGACATTGACGCCATCGTTCCATGGGAGGAAGTTGAACTATCCGTTGTTGGGGGTAATTTGATTGAAAATACTACTGGCAAACTAGATTACGCTTTGTATGCTAAGTACAATATGTTCAACGCTCAGGGACACTTTGATTATTCAAGCTGTCTCAGAGCTCCAGATTATCAAGACGGCATGGAATGTCAAATGATGGTATCTGGCGACCAATGGGTATCATATTTTCCACCTAGAGAATCAATTATTGAGCAAACAACAACAAATGAACCTGGCGACAATGAAACAGGGAACGACGGCTCAGACGCGCAACCGTCTGACCCAGAAGTTCAACCGTCCAATCCGGAGATACCACCCGTAGAACCAGAGACTCCGCCATCTGAGCAGGGAACGACTCTCGCAGAACCGACCGTTTTGCCATCCGAATCAGAACCCCTACCTACGGAATCAGAACTGTCCATCACGGAGCCTGAAAACCTACCACTGGATACTGCGCCAATGTCAATCCAAGTCATTATCACCGATGCCGAACCAAAGCTACCGAAAGCTCCCGAAACAGGGAAAAGCATGAGAAATACAAACCATAACGTTGAAATACCCGGATGGTTTGTTGCGCTTAGTATTCTAGGTGCACTCTTCATAATTTGGTGGTTTCTGCCAAATCGCAAGAAAAATCATCAAAAATCGCAAAAATCTTCAAAAAAAGTATTGACAAAAAAGTCGGATTGCGATAAGATGGTATCAGTCTAAAGCTGCGAGTACATATTTTAGGAGTCTTTAGAAATAATTTAACAATTTAGTTGTGCAATTAATCATCGTCAGTTTATATTTATGTTGAGTTTTCAAATTTAACATTACAATAATGGAGAGTTTGATCCTGGCTCAGGATGAATGCTGGCGGCGTGCCTAATACAT
>CAMNPZ010000011.1 GCA_946548715.1 uncultured Candidatus Saccharibacteria bacterium | reverse complement strand
CTAAAGTAGCAGAATATCACGCTAACACTGGCTCCTCTACTACCGACACTACTCTCGGTGTTAAACTAGAAACCACCTATGCAGCTTACATCTCATCCTCTCAACCAGCTGATACTTATGTAGGACAAGTTAAATACACTATGGTGCATCCATATACAGAAGAACCACTTCAGCCACAATCCTCAGCATCAGGCAAAATCTGCTATTATGCCAATGCTTCTAGTGCAGAAGGTACGATGGGTTGTCATGATGTAGCAAGTTCCGTCATGCTCCTTGCTTCCAATTTCAGCCGCACTGGCTACGGTTTCGCTGGCTGGTCCGATAAGTTTGACTATGCCACTAACTCCGAGGCTAAGTTCTACGGTCCACAAGAGACCATGACCATTCCAGATACTTCCATCTACACTGGTGAAGGTAAAGGCTTATCACTCTATGCGGTATGGGTAAAGAGTGCCGGCTCTCTCCAGGACACTACTAAAGTCGCTGAACTTTGTGGCACTGGCACCAATGCCCTCATCACCACCCCAACTGATGGTACTGCCAACCTCAAATCTGTCTCTGCCCTGACTGACCAGCGCGACAACAACACCTACGCCATTGCAAAGCTCGCTGATGGTAACTGCTGGATGATTGAAAACTTACGCCTAGAAGCCGACGACGCCAGAACTCCAGAAAAACAAGCTCTCGCTCAAGGTTACGGAAGTAGTACCACATATGGTGACTTTACTGGTCTTGCCGATGCCGAGAGTGCTAACTTTACATCCACTAACCCACCAATAGCTAATAGTCTATATAGTACAGACGGAAGTACAACAAACACCATCAAAGGCGGTAATAGCTCATACTACTATGCTCGTATGCCTCGTTACAATCACGAAAACACCAATTCTAGAGCATCCAGTCCAACAGCTAATACTGTCGCAATGTATTCCTACGGCAACTACTATACCTGGGCAGCTGCGATGGCTAGCGTAAAAGAATACACGAGTGCTACGAGCACCGATGATGAAGGTAAGACTAGTGAAACCGTTAATACTTCACTATGTCCTACTGGTTGGAGATTACCATATGGCAGAAGTACTGGTAATGGTGCTACTGCGGGCGGCTTTTCTAACCTAGACATAGCACTCGGTGGTACAGGAGCGTATCAATCCACTGCAGCAGATTCTCTTCGTTGGCGCAAGTTCCCGGTAAACTTCCTCTACTCCGGCAGCTTCAGTACGTCGTCAGCGTACAATAGGGGTAGCTACGGCCTCTATTGGTCGTCTACTGCGTACGGTATCGGCACTTCGTACTACCTGGACCTGGGTAGTTCCTTCGTGGACCCAGGTACCTATTACAGCAATAAGTACATCGGCTTCAGTATTAGGTGTACGGTATCGGCCGGTACTTAAGTACGCCTTCTTATTCCAGAAAGATCATAGTTGAAGTAATTACAATCTACCAGACTCTAATTTCATAGCATTAAAGAGATTCGTTATGTTGTAGTTTTTACAAAATCCCAGTCATGCGAGCGCTCATCCTGAGTAGAATATAGAAACACTATGCATTAGGGTGGCAAGAATCGCATAGCTTCATAGAAAACGCCGCAATTTGCATAAAGCGCGAGCATCTGACGGATTTTGTCAAAACTATCAACAGAACGAGTCCAGCTATGAAATTAGAGTCTGGTAGATTGAATGACTATTCCCCTTCTCGCTCCGCCTTCATCTCTAACGCTTTCGCTTCTCGGAATCCATCATAGAAATTCTCCGATACCTTCGGATGACCAATCTTGTTCGCGGCGTCTACCACATCCTGCAGATTGTCGGTAATGTGGAAAATAGCAGTATCTTTAGACGCGATGAGTCCTAGTGCTATCATCTTGCCAATCATCCGGTCGAATCCTTTCCAGTACTCCGTCCCGACCAAGAACACGGGCATTTTCGGCATTTTACCCTCTTGCATCAGGCAAAGTATTTCCGACAATTCATCCATTGTGCCGAACCCCCCTGGGAAGAATACAAATACTTTGGCCGACATTGCCAGTGAAACTTTGCGTGCGAAGAAATATTCAAAAGTCAAACAGTCGGTTAGGTAAGGATTCGGATGCTGCTCGTGCGCTAAAGTAATGTTTAGCCCAATAGTTCGCCCGCCAATTTCGTAAGACCCGTGTGAGGCGGCTTCCATAATACCCGGCCCTCCCCCAGTAATGACAGCATGTCCATTCTCGGCCAGCATCCTACCTAAATCGTACGCCATTCTGCAATACTTCGAATCCTGTGCTAGCCGTGCCGAACCGAATATCGTTACCCCTTGCGGAAACGACCGCACGATTTGTAGACCTCTGCCCAAATCTTTCGCATAGGCATTAGCTCGCTCTAAATCGGCAATCGAGAGCTTTTTTAATAGTTCTTCTTCGGCTTTTATCATAGTGTCTCCTTATATTTTTTGAATTGGCATCATATGGAGTCTTAGTCCGCGTGACAGAATACCGCGGTTCGCTCCCAACTTAGCGATAACTGAGGTTGAATTTGCTGAAGCAAACACCAAGGCTTGCTTGAATTCCTTGCCATTTGCGATGCTAGCGAGGAATCCAGAACCAAATGCATCGCCAGCACCAGTGGCGTCTTTTACGCGCACATCCTCGTAGATACCAAAACGATAAGTTTCCACGCCATTGGTCGCGATTCCGCCCATCATCCCATCGGTGATAATCACGGTTTCAGCATAATTTGCTAGATGATATAGCAATTCCGTTAAGACCTTACCGGGCACTAGACGCGAGGCTTCGGATTTGTTGACGTTTAATACATTGACATATTTAAGTAACTTGGTCAAATTATCGGCTTGGTCTAGCTCACGCACGCCAGGATTAAACATAATTTTGGCACCAATCTCACGAGCTTTTATAAAGAATCGTTTCAAAGTCTCCAAATCACCGCGTAACGTTGTTACATACAGCCAATCGGGTTGAATTAAATCCAAATCCTTTTCGTCAAAGTTGCCAAACTGCTCCGATGCCCCACGACAGGTCAATATCGTTCGTTCACCAGATTTTGAGTCTAGTAGTATCACCGATGTCCCGGTCGACTTGCGTTCTAGAAAATTCACATAACTGCTATCGATTCCCTCGCGGTTCAGAACCTTCACGATTGCCATCCCGGCCGGGTCTTTTGCAATATTGCCAATAAAAATCGTTTCGTGTCCATGCCTCGCGAAAGTAATGGCCGAGTTCACGCCACCTCCGCCCACTTCATAAGAAATTCGATCGATATCTACTTTAGATCCTACCAATACTTTGCCAAAAATTGCCGTATCGCCAATCGTGGTTGGAGCTAAGTCGTCGTGATCAATCAAATAGATATCTTGTAAAGCCGAACCTAACGAAACGATACGTGCCATCTACAATACCACCCCGTTTTTATCAATCTCGGATACCAGTTCTTGGAAAGCTTGCGCTGGATCGGGCGCCTGTGAAATAGCCGAACCAACATTGATTACGTCGAGGTCGGCGTGTGCTAAAGCTCGAACGTTCGTCATATTTGCGCCACCATCCCAACCAATTTCGACTTCGGGCTTCATGTTGCGCACCAAAGGAATCTTCTCCATTTGCATCAAATCCGCCGGCGACCCCTGCATCCCTAGTTGGCCAGCAAAAATCAAAACATGGTCTGCTTCTTGGATGTAATGTTGTACATTACCAGGAAAAGTAGACGGCAGAAGCGCCACCCCTACTTTAATCCCAGCCTCTTTCAGCTGCCGGAAACTTGGCAATAAATCTTCTGATGCCTCTGCATGTAAAATACACAGCGATGGTGACAATTTTAAAATCGTATCTAGATGTTGCGAAGGGTACGCTGCCATCAAATGTAAATCGGCTTCCCAGTTGCGCGGCCACCAAACGTTCGTAATATCGAGCGTTTGAGTTGGTGCGAATACTCCGTCGGTTACATCAATCTGTACCCGTCTCGTAAAGACGTTAATCCGCTCTGCCTGTGCACGGTAGTCTTGCTTGTTGTCGGTTAGTATCGTTGGCACGATTGATACGGTTCTAATCATAATCTTCCCTTTCGTCTAAACGATTAATTCGCCTTACGCGGCGCTCCAGGTTTACAAAATCAGTCTCGATGAACGCCCGGATAATCTCTTCCATCTTGTCTTCATCCATAAAATGTGCCGACAAGCATAGAACATTCGCGTCATCGTGCTCGCGTGCTAGTTTTGCCGACTCTACGCTATCGCAATGTGCGGCCCTGATGCCTTTAAACCGATTAGCCTGAATCGTAACCCCATGTGCTGAATCGCAAACCAAAATTCCAATACTCCCCTTATTCTCTCTTACGGCCCGAGCCACTGCGATAGCTGGGTCGTTGAAGTCATCCCCTTCGTTGTATTCGTAAGCCCCCTCATCGGTCACATCGTGACCTTGTCCCGCCAAGAATACAAGTATGCCCTTTTTCTTCTCAAATCCTCTATAGTCTGCGCCAACGAAGATTTCCATTAGTCACCCTTTCCGAAATCTACTGCCAGCTCTACCAAACGATTGGAGTAACCCCACTCGTTGTCATACCAAGCCACAATTTTCACCATATTACCGCCAACTACATCAATCAACGGTAAATCTACGATGCAAGAATGCGGGTCACCGATAAAATCTGACGATACTAGTTCTTCTTCCGTGACACCAATGATTCCTTCATAGTAAGGTTCTTTAGCGGTGGACTTAAACAATTTTATTAGTTCTTCTTTGGTTGTTTCGCGTTTTACGATTGCAGTGATATCGGAGAGCGATACTACTGGTGTCGGCACGCGAATTGATAATCCATTAAAACGACCTTGCAAGCTCGGCACTGTGAGGGCGGCAGCTTTGGAAGCACCCGTTGTGGTCGGTACAATATTCTCGGCCGCAGAGCGTGCTTCGCGTAAATCTTTTGCTGGGGCATCGAGGATACGCTGTGAGCCAGTATAGGAATGCACGGTTGTCATCATGGCCTTGTCTACGCCCAGGTTGTCTTCTAGTACCTTCATGATTGGCGCAATGCAATTCGTAGTACATGATGCGTTCGACAAGATTTTGTCACCATCATCGACTATGTCTTCATTCACCCCGAGTACTACGGTCTTAGCACCTTCGCCTTTCGCCGGCGCCGAAATCACTACCTTCTTGGCCCCAGCCTTAAGATGCGCTTTTGCATCTTCTGGCTTAGTGAAGAATCCAGTTGATTCGATTACTACGTCAACCCCTAATTCGTGCCACGGCAATTTCGCAGGATCCTTTTCCGCATAGACCGGAATCTCGCGAGTATTTACCATAATCGAATGCTCTTTAGCAGAGACTTTCTTATCATATGTTCCATAAGTCGAATCGTGTTGTAACAGATGTGCTAAAGTTTTTGCATCTGTAATGTCATTTATCGCCACCACCTGTACGTCGCGACGGTCTAGTAATATTTTAAGCGCATTACGGCCAATTCTACCAAAGCCGTTAATTGCCACTTTTACCATTGTACCTCCTAATATTCTTATGTCTATTATAGCACACATTCGCGCATTTTGTGAGATAAAATAAAAAAACGAGTCCTGGCTGGAGCCTATTTTTTCTTGCAGCATAAAATGATTTGAAATTTTAACACGTATATTCCTGACGCAACCGAGAAAGTTGCCCTTTAGGGCAATCTTTCCCGGCTTGCCAGCGTATGACGTGCTTAAAATTTCAAGTCCCGCTGCAAGAAAAATAGGCCCCAGTCAGGACCCATTTTCTTAGGGTGTTTATCTTGCAAAATGCGCGAATGCGCGGTTTGCTTCCGCCATACGGTGACAATCTTCCTTCTTCTTGAAGGCTGCACCAGTTTCATTGTAGGCATCAATAATCTCGGCTTCGAGCCGCTTCGCATAAGGCATACCTTTGCGAGCGCGTGCTGATTGAACGAGCCATGAAAACGCGAAATGCAATTGACGATGTCCAGCAATCGGGAATGGAATCTGATAATTGGCGCCACCCACACGGCGAGATTTCACTTCGAAATCTGGTGAGACATTAGCGATAGCCTTCTCAAGCACCTCGACTGGATTCTCAGACTTCAGCTTCTTAGCAGCGCCTTCGATAGCAGAATAAACTGCACGCTCGGCAACCTGCTTCTTACCATTTAGCATTGATTTGTTAATTAAACGTTGCACCAAGACCGATTGATATTTGCGGTCTGGGTTAACCTTACGAATCAAAGATTTAGTAGTTTTACGTGGCATAATTACTTACCCTCCTTCTTCGCGCCGTATTTCGAGCGACCTTGCTTGCGGCCTTGCACACCCTGAAGGTCCAAGGTTCCGCGTACGATGTGGTAACGCACACCAGGAAGATCTGGCACACGACCGCCGCGTACTAATACAACTGCGTGCTCCTGTAGATTGTGACCCTCGCCACCAATGTAAGCCCAAACTTCTTGACCATTGGTCAAACGCACACGAGCGACTTTACGCATCGCGGAGTTTGGCTTCTTTGGTGTCTTGGTGGTTACTTTAATACATACACCACGCTTAAGTGGTGCAGCCTTCTCGTAACGCTTGGTCTTCAAAGTGTTAATGATGGAACCAAGTGCCGGAGATTTCGACTTTTTTGCAGCCTTCTTGCGAGGCTTGCGAATCAACTGATTGATAGTTGGCATTAAAATTTCCTCTTATTATGATTAAATATTGTTGCCTGGCTTCTTACAGCAATTAAAACCAAGCTGAAACTCTTCCCTAAATTATACCACACTTGTGTTAAAAAGTAAACAAACCCACTACTTATTGGTTTTAACCAAGTAGTCTAGTGTTGCCTCAATTATCATGCGATTCTTGATATCAGAACGCACGTTTGGGGACTTCAATTGTTTTAAGGCCTCTGGCGATTTCTTATAAACATCGCGTAGCTCTGCAACCTTGGCCGCAACTAAATCATCGTCTACGTCAATCTTTTCAGCTAACGCTACGTTTTGCAGAGCTAGTGACGCCTTAACGCGTTCCTCTGCAATCTTGCGAGCTTCTTTTTCCCAATTTTCGAGTGTTTCATCGTTGCGCTTCAAAAACTCCTCAAAACTCAACCCTTGCGAAGATGCGTTCCTGGTCATGTCGTCACGAATCATGCGCACCTGATCATCAATCAAAACTTCTGGTGCTGGAATCTTGGACTTCTTGACAAGCTCTCGTACCAAAGTATCCTTGTATTTTTCTTCTTCGGTATGTCTTTTTTGAGCCTCGATATTCTTCTTGATATCTTCTTTGAGTTCATCTAGCGTCTTGAACGGACCGCATTTCTGTGCTAATTCATCATTAATTTTTGGTTTGATGATTTCATTCACTTGTTTGACGAGCACTTCGAATACGGTTTTCGCTCCCGCCAAATCCGTTACACCGTAATCTTTAGGAAAAGTCAATTTTAAGTCAAACTTATCGCCAGAGCTATGTCCTACAATCCCTTCTTCAAAGCCCGGGATGAAGGTTTTTGAGCCAAGGGTCAACTTATAATCCTTTGCGCTTCCACCCTTGAAGGCTTCACCATTCTTCTTGCCGACAAAATCAATGATTACTTCATCACCAGTTTCGGCGGCCTTCTTAGCTACCTTCTTTTCAGCGAATGACTTTGCGATATTATCTAGGATATCCTTGATGTCTTTTTCGGTGACTTTCACCTCGCCCATCTTGACGCCAAGTTTCTTGTAGTCTCCTAGTTTCACCTCTGGGATAATATCTGCCGTAGCAGTATATTCGGCGGACTCATCTGGCACGTATTTCGTGACATTGACACTAGGTAATACTAATGGCGATTTCTCCTCCTTCTGGAAGGCTTGCACTACGGTAGAACGTACGGCATAATCAATCGTTTCAGCATTCAAATCATTGTCAGGGATAAACTTCCTGGCAATCTCCGTTGGTACTTTTCCTTTACGGAATCCTTCGACCTTAACGTCCTTCGCTAGTTTTTCTAAGGCCTTTTTCTTGGCGGCCTTCAAATCCTCTGCATCTAAAGTCACTGTCAACTCAACTCTAGAATCAGAAATCTTTTTAAATTTTGTCTTCATAAAAACTCCTCTATATTAATACATATTATAACACACTTTTATCCGTCCCGAAACACGCTGCCAACACACGGAAATGACGGACTACACCATCAACCGTTTCGACTCAGTATCTCGCAGATGCGTCAGAGTAAATTTCGAATTTGCACCCAGTTTCACATCTGGATTCAAAATATGATTCGGATCAAAGATTTTTTTAATCTCCTCATATAACCCTTTTTCCGAATCCATGACCTCACCATTGGTCACGATGGCCTTCAGTCTACCCTCAGGTGTTCCGCCTGTCAGTGAACCACCTTGGCGATTGATAATATACGCACCGGCGCGCAAGAACGTAGCAATTTTCTTATTGAACCCTTCTTCGGAAAACTTAAATATGGGTCTGAGACTGTAAATCTCCGTGCTATAGGAACCAAACAACTCTAGTTTAATTCCCATCTTGTCGCTAAGGACTGCTAAATCTTTTACGAAATTGATAAGATTGACGTCAGGCAGGTAGAAGTCTGTCAATATCGGCACTCGCTCACCTTCTTTGGGTCGGTTGAGATAGGCAGCCAAAGAATTTTCTAGTTCATTCAGCGCCAAAGAATTCTCTGGTGTGTCAAGCAGCAGCTTCACGCCACGAGGGATTTTCTCCTTTATACGATTCAATCTGTGTGCGATGAACTTCTTGAACTCATCGAACGTTATGTAGGCAACAAAACCTTCATCTAGCTTTTTGATAATTCCATCTAGGTTCTTGCCCGTCTCGCGAGCTTCCTGGATGATTCGCAAATCATAAAGTTCAATTTCTCGAGGTTTTAGGGTTCTCAATGCATCGAGAAATGGGAGCATCAGGGATAAATCTTTGGCTGTAACAGCGAATCGCAGTGGTTTGTTGCGCAGTGGCACCGCCCGCAATATTACCTCAGAAATAACGCCAAGCGTCCCTTGTGATCCACAAAAGAGCTGCGTCAAATCAAGATTTTCACGATGTGAGATTTTTGCAATGCCAGGGTAACCCGATAAGTCGGTTTTTTTGGTATCCAACTCGCTTACTAGGCGTTCTTTATTCTTGAGGAGCTTTACTATTTTGCGATAAATATCGCCCTCGAAAGATTTTTCGGTCACCTTCTTAGCCAGAGCGTATTTCTTGTAGCGCATAGTCTGCAAACACTCACCGTTCGACAGTACTACTTCGACTCGCTCAATATATTTACTAATCCCGCCATACTTAGCATGGTATAAATCTACTGGACAATTAGCTATTAGGCCGCCAATCGTCTCGTAGTCGTGGCCACCGACGGGAATGGTAAGACCAGAAACCGACAGTGCCGTGTTTAGTTCTTTCAATGTAATTCCAGCTTGCACCCGCACTAATCGTTCGCGCGTGTCTATCTCTAGCAGACGATTAAGTTTCTCGGTCGAAATCACGAGGCTACTCGATAAATCAGCACCCCCCTCGTCCAGGCCGGCACCTCTCGGCGTCAAAGAAACTGGAATATTCTTTGCTGCAATCTGGTTGAAAAATCGCATCAGTTTTCTAATATCTTCTGTGGACTCGGGAAAGGCCACGAACCTGGGCTTGATTCTCAGCACAGAACAATCAGTCGCATAGGCTCCTAGTATTTCTGGGTCATCAAAAACATTTCCGGTAATCAATTGATTTAAGTATTTTATTATTTTACCCATCTGCACCCCATTATATCATAGTTTTTATGCTTTTTGACAATAAAAAAATCACGCCTTAGCGTGGGTGGGTATGGTTTTGTAGCAATGGTGCCCGAGACAGGACTTGAACCTGCACACCAAATGGCATATGCTCCTAAGGCATACGTGTATACCAATTTCACCACTCGGGCGCGCTATAATTATATCACAGTGTACGCAAAAAGGCGAGCCTTAGGTCTAAACGACTCAGTCTCGCCTTTGCGAATTGAATAATTCTTGCCTATACCAATCGGTGTTATGCTTGACGCTTGGCTAGCACGCTTGAAGTCGCATAGGCTGTTAACATACCTAGCACAAGTGCTAACGGAAGAGCGTCCTCTGGGCCGGTATTTGGGATATCCGAAGCGGTAGTTGTAGCGTTCGTCGTGGTAGCAGAGCTGTTGCTTGAAGTGTTAGTGGATGTATTTTTCTCACTAGAGCTCTTTGTGCTTTTCGACGAGCTGGAACTGGACGAGGAACCGGTGTTATTTTCGGTCGTCTTCGTCGTACTTGATTGCGCAGAGGTATTATTCGTTTCTAGCGCAATATTTTCCCCGGCCTTATCGGACACGCTTTTTGCGGTTTTCTTGGTGGCTACCATAACGATGGCTACAATCAATGCCAAAATAATTGCTACTGCAATAGTGGCCACTATAATAATCCGACGGCGTTCTTTCTTTTCAATTTCCTCTTGATAATACATATAAACTCCTTATGTATCAATTATATCACACTTTTGCTAAAAATGCAAGCTTATATTTTGACATAAACGGAAAGGTGTGCTGCGGAATATTTGCGGGTCTTCAGTAGTTTCAATTCTGATATTTCAGTGGTAGCGTCGGGATGTGATAACACCATAATGCCACCGCTTTTTAGAAACCCAGCTAAATATTCCACTCCGGCCAAATCATAGTCATCATAAGGTGGGTCAGCCAAAATCAGATCGAACCCATCATTGGTAGTAAAATCAATTGCGTCACCCGCAAACACCCTAGCTTTCAGGTCTAAGTCACGTAAGTTGTTGCGAATCCCCTTTGCTACAGTGGGGCTTTTTTCTAGAAACTCCACATCTGTGGCGCCACGCGACAAAGCTTCTATTCCGAGGGCGCCGCTCCCGGCATAGGCATCCAAGACGCGAGAACCGGGTATATATTCTGAAATCATATTAAACAGAGCAATTCGCTCTCTGCTTCCCATCGGATGGGTTTTTCCGCCAGGTGTAGTGACCTTATGTCCTTTATATAAACCCGATGTTATTCTTATTTCATTCATATTAATTCAAAGTTGTTATTTGTTGATACTTAGTTATCCCACCCATCAACTCTCTATATTGTACCATATTTTCAGGCTTTTGCAAGAAAGCGCTGACATCCTTGCGCGCCCGTGCGATCAATTTCGTATCAGACAGCGATGCAATTCTCAAATCCAAAGCCCCATGCTGCAAAGCCCCGTAAATCTCCCCTGGTCCACGCAGTTTAAGGTCCACCTCGGCCAAGTGAAACCCGTCATTTGATCGCGCCAGTTCGAGCAGCCGTCTAGATGGCTTCAGAGCCCCAGAAGTCAGCAAATAACAATACGCCGCTGAAGCTCCACGTCCCACACGCCCTCTCAGCTGATGTAGCTGTGCTAAGCCATATGACTCGGCATTTTCAATCACCATCAGTGTGGCATTCGGCACGTCAACCCCGACCTCCACTACCGTTGTAGATACCAAAATATCAATCTCTCCAGAGGCAAAAGCTTCCATGACGGCATCCTTCTCCGCTGGCTTCATCTTACCATGCAAGAACTCAACTCTCGCTTGCGGGAAGACCTCCTGCAGTCGCTTGCAACGCTTCTTGACGGAGGTAATTTCCGCCTGGCCGCCATCGGCTCCACTGCTTGTCTTGCTATCCGCTACCTCGTCAATCGCCTTGCAAATCCAATAAATTTGCTGTCCGTGAGCCTTCGCTCCGTGTCGCTTCGCATCTGGCGCTGATTGTAATATTTCTTGCATTTTAGGGTAAAGTTTATCCTTCGTCTCGACCTCTGCCAGAATAGAGGTGGCTACTGGTTGCCGCCCGGCCGGCATTTCATCCAAAATTGAAACATCCAAATCCCCGAATACGGTGAGTTGCAAGGATCTCGGAATTGGGGTCGCCGTCATTGCCAGTAGATGTGGTGCTAATCCAGCTGGGGATTTTAGCATCAGTTTTTGCCTCTGTTCTACTCCGAAACGGTGTTGCTCATCGATAATCACGAGTCCCAGCTGCGCAAACTCGGTATCATCTGTTAATAGGGCATGGGTTCCAATTACCAAATCAATCTCGCCCTTATAAATCTGAGATTTCAATTCGGGTTTCTTCTTGGTCGCCCCAGTCAGTAGTGCTATTTTCATGCCTAAAGGCTCCAAAATCCGCCTCAGTCCCTCATAATGCTGACTCGCTAGTATCGCCGTTGGCGCCAGCAGAGCCACCTGCGCACCGCCGAGGAATGCCTCATATGCGCTCATTCCGGCCACCATAGTCTTCCCCGACCCTACGTCGCCCTGCAATAGCCTATTCATCGGCACCGTGCGTCCCATATCTTGAAAAATCTCCCAAGCCGCTCGCCTCTGCGCCCCAGTCAGTGTAAAGGGCAAACTCGCCACCAATTCTCGGATTTTCTCCGCCTTAAAAGGTAGCGCCGTAGCTTGTAATTTGTCATTCTCGCGTCGATTCAACTGTGAAGCCAGAATCAGCTCAAACAGCTCCTCGTATGCCAAATAATCATGCGCCCCCTGTATGCTCTTCAGGGAATTCGGAAAATGCGCATAAAACAGCGCTTTCGCTCGCGTACCGTGTTTCACGCTCGGCAACATATCTGGGATAGAGGCAAAAATCTCGCGCGATTTTACCATCAATCGCCGAAAATCATTCGATTTTAACCCCCCGTGAGCCACATAGATGGGGCTGAGGCCGTTTTTAGGGTCGATATAGGTCGTCTCGGCGGTCGTTGGCGAAATCAGGCTATAACGCCCATTCCTGAGCTCAAAATTCCCTGTAAAGAAATACTCCACCCCTGGCGCAAACTGATGTTCGCGATATCTCTGATTGAACCACACCACACTTACCGAGCCAGATTTGTCGCTCACTGTCCCCTCTGTTATTGTCAAATTGCGTCGTCTCGTCTGCCTTGTCTTCAAATCCGAAACTTTTCCCCGAATCACCACCTTCCCTGGCTGCATCTCAGCAATCGAGGTCGGCGAATTGTAATTTTCGTAATCGCGCGGCAAATTGTAGACAAAATCCCGCACTGTCTTAATGCCATACTTTTTTAAAGTCGCAGCTGTTTTCGGTCCCACGCCACTTAGTGACTCTACACTTTCGTCTAAATACATGCTTTCCCCGAGTGTTCTTCGCGCCACTTGGCGATTTCACCGTGGTTACCAGAGAGCAGTATGTCTGGCACTTTCATCCCTCTAAAATCATATGGCTTAGTGTATTGAGGATACTCTAGATTATCTCCGTTCGAAAATGACTCAATCTCTGCCGATTGCTCCCCACCTAACACTCCCGGAATTAATCGCACGATAGAATCAATAATAATGAGCGCTGGCAATTCCCCACCAGTCAGCACGTACTTCCCCAGCGAAATCTTATAATCCACAATCGACAAAATCCTCTCATCGTACCCCTCGTAATGTGGACACAAAATAATATAATGCTTGGCCGAGGCGTCCGAAATATCTTCGCGAAGGGCCTCCGGAGCCTGGCAAGGCGAGGGTGAGCGCGCCTCGCCCGTGGCGACGGGCCGAGGCGACGCAGCCCGAGCGGAGATTGTTTCGGACGCCTCGGCGAATTGCCTTGCTATATTTTGTGTCCACACCTCACCTACAGGGGTAGGCAAAATGACTTTGGCATCTGGATCATGAGCTTTTACAGATTCGATCGCGGCAAACACCGGCTCACAGCGTAGTAACATCCCGTCTCCACCCCCGTAAGGCGTATCATCCACAGATTTATGTGGCCCCAATCCAAAATCTCGCAAATTCACAAAATCGAATTCCGCCAACCCCTTCTCGGTCGCTTTCCACATCATTGAGGTCTTCAGGTACGGCTCGATTGCCTCCCGAAACAGCGTAATAATCGTAAATTTAATCATACTCAAATTATACCATTTTTGCCTAAAAAAGTCTTGACAATCCTACGCTTATGCTTTATTATAAAAGTAAGCTGATACGCTTCACAGGGGTTCCACTGACAAGTTTAGTGGAGTGTGGAGACTACATAAAGACAAACAGCGGATTAAAACAAAACAATGTGCCCCAAGGGTGGGCGCGCATCAGCGCGAAACCGACCGCAAGGTCGGTTTCTTGGTTTCTATCTGTTACGCCACTATACAAGCGCCTAACAACATTCCGAAAAAAGGCAATCTCTACCAATCTTCTACTAGCGTAAACTCTTTGCCTGCAATTGAAACTATCGAATCCGGCTTTGCTCCCTGTGAAGTCAGTTCTGCCCGAATCCCCATTTTCTTCAAGATATCACGCAAACGGTTCACGCTTGCATAATTATTCAAATCCGTCCGCCGTGCAAACTTCTCAATCTTCTCCCCCGTCACTACAAACTTATCATCCTCCGACTTTGTTACTTTCCAAGTCGTCTTCAAAGCATCTTTACTAAGCGAAATCGTCGGGATTTCTGTCTCTGATGTGTCTAATGCTCGCTCATCGAAGGGGGTCCGGAGGCTGGCAAGCCGAGGGGTAGCGCCAGCCGCCCGTGGCAGACGACCCGAGGAGGTGAGCGAAGAACGAACTGGTTCGTTCTTCCGAGACGACGATGGGTCGGCGACTTCGGTCGACGGGCCGGCTGGACGCGCCCCGAGATGAGCGGGCTTAGACACTTCGGAGTATAACTCCCGCAGTAGCTCTGTCAGCCCTTGATGTGCCGAAGACGAAATTGCAAACACGCGCGCATCCGGATTCACGGCAAGAATTGAAGCCGTTTGCATTTCGATAATTTCAGGATCGACTCCTTCACATTTGGTTAGTGCCACAATTTCGGGGCGCTCGCCTAGTTCGGCATACTTTTCAAGTTCATGCCGAATCGTGGCATAGGCCTTGCCGGCATCGTCATTATATACGTCAACCAAATGAAGTAACACCGCAGTCCTATCCACGTGTCGTAAGAAGTCATGTCCCAAACCCTTCCCTTCAGAAGCTCCCTCGATTAACCCGGGAATATCGGCAATTAATAAATCATGTCCATCTATCGTCGCGACCCCTAGTTGTGGCGTCAAGGTCGTAAACGGATAATCGGCAATCTCCGGTCTCGCATTGGAAACGACAGAAAGAAAAGTCGACTTCCCAGCATTTGGTAACCCCACTAATCCTACATCAGCCATCGATTTAAGTTCAAGTTCTGCCTCAAATTCTTCCCCAGGTTCGCCCACCTCAGCAATAATCGGTGCCTGACGCGTCGAACTCTTAAAATGTGCATTGCCAAATCCTCCAGAGCCGCCTCTGGCGATGACGGCGGTCTGACCGTCTTCTGTAAGGTCAGCAATTAGAGCCCTCCTCGACCCGCTTCGCTCGCGCCCGTCGTTACGGGGCTCGCTCGCTATCTCGCTCCCGTTGTCGCGAACGGTCTCGGATGGCTCTAATTTGCTGACCTCATATACTACCGTCCCTACCGGCACATCAACCACCAAATCTTTGCCGCTACGTCCTGCCGAGCGTGAACCAGAGCCGTTTCGTCCATCTTCGGCGGTCAATATTGGCGTAAAACGAAAATCAATCAAAGAATCGGTATTTTTGTCGGCACGAAACACGATATCGCCGCCTTTGCCGCCGTCGCCGCCATCTGGGCCACCCTTGGGGATGTAAATCTCCCGCCGAAAAGACACGGCTCCATCGCCGCCTTTACCAGCTTTCAGACTCACTCTAGCTACATCTACAAACATAGCATAATTATAACATAAAACAGGAGATAAATCTAATGGATATAATTAAAATTACCTACGTAAGGGGCGTTGATTGTTGAACGGATTGCTCTAAACGGAATGCCATAGTTCATCTCTGAAATCACAATAGAACCATCAGGATTAACGGCTTCTACATATCCGACATGTCCATACCAGCCAGACCCAGACTGAATAATGGCACCAGGAGCGGGTGTTCGGTTAACAAGATAACCAGACGCAGCTGCCATCGCGGCCCATGTATTTGCGTTGCCCCAATTCGTCGGTACCGTGCGACCGTTTTGCTGCCACTTATACCAAGCCCATTGTGTGCATTGACCAGCCCCGTATGGGCCACCGAGATTATAATAATACCCAATCAACTCGATGTTTGACCTCTCTGAAGAACTCCCCAAATAAGTATAGGTATAAGTAGTATACGTAGGTCTAGGTGCAGGAGGCACATATTCCGGGCGCTCCGTTTCTGGCAAGGAACCATCTTTAATGAATAGTTTCATGTTTTCGGATATGTCGGAAACTTCCAAATCATTAAAGGCAATAATCTCCTCAGAGTTTGATCCATATTTCTCAACGATTGATTCAATCGTGTCGCCTGATTTAACTGTATAGATAATCCCAGATTGCTTTGGAATATATAAAGTTGTCCCAGCGGCGACATCGATGGTTTTTAATCCGTTAGACCAGCGAATCTGGTCTGCAGAAATGCCAGTTTTTGCTGCGATACTATCAACGTTTTCTCCCTCTTCGACGACATATTCGGAAATCCATTCCCGCTTTCCGATACCGGTTAAATTAGGCTTTTCAAGCTTATTGGCAGAAGTTTGTCCCGAATCATACATCGTTGTGGTAATCACATAGTTCGATGCCACATCTGATGCACTGGCTAACCCTAGCGCATCCGACAAATCCGCCACGACGTACAGCTCCGACATCTGATCGACTGAAACCTTATAATCATTAGCGGCAAAATTATCAAGACTCAAGCTTACGTCGGTGTTTTGCTTATCTAGGGAACCAAAAAACACCACTAGAAGAGTCAAAGAGCCAAACAAAATGTAAGGCAAAAGCTTCTTTAATTGTGTAAAATCTCGTTTTTTCCTATTCTTCGTCATAATGATACGTTACAGAGTTTCTGGCAATGACTGACGATATTCTGGTTATGCTCAGACTCTGTATAACTATAATACATCATACCATCGTCTCCTGTCAAGAAATATAGATAAGAAGTATCACTCGGATTGGCTACCGCGAGCAGGGCAGAAAGCCCTGGATTAGAGATAGGCCCACAAGGTAATCCGGCATGTACCCTTGTATTGTAGCAAGAATCGACAGTGAGAGCTGCCTGATTATCTTGGTACGTCTGTCTATCGGGATCGACGGTATCAAGCGCGTAAGATACCGTTACGTCGCTTCCAAGGGGTATTCCAGCATTCAAACGCGACAAAAACACCTGCGCCACCGTGGGTTGCTCTGGGGAAGGTGCCTCTTTTTGCACCACCGAAGCGAGAGTAATGCCCTCAAATAACGATAATCCCTGCTCGGCGTATTTCTTCTCCAAATCATTCTCTCTAATCACATCACCCATTCCCTTCAAAAAGGTCTCAATTACCTCCTTTGCAGTGGCGGATTTGTAAAACTCGTGTGTCTCACCGAATAAATATCCTTCGAGAGTTGCCCCTTCGGGCCTTCCCTGCAAGAAACTGTAGCTATAACTAGCATTCAGCGCCTCATCGACCTCAGTTTCTGGATATCCTACCTCTATTAGACTATTCTTCACCTCATAGATGGTTTCTCCCGGGCGAATCATAAAATTGAACACCTCTGGTTCCATTTTGGCTTCTTGCTCCTCTAGCCAAGCGAGATATTCCTGATGTCTCTGTTCCTTAACTAGTAGCACCACACCTGTACCAATCAAGCCTAGAATCACTAGAATCATTATTGCTGTAATCCATTTTGTTGAACTTTTCATTTTATGCTTCACCTTTTTAGTGTTTAATATTACTTTATCGGATTGCTTTTCCGCAAAATCTTTTACTTTCTGCAACTCCTGCAATCCTTTCGTCTCGGACACGCTGCCCTCACGCCCGTCGTTACGGGGTTCGGGCGCTCCCCCGCTCCCCGTTGGTCGCGGAAGGTCCTCGACCGAAAGATTGCCAGGACTTGCAGAAGCACCAAGATTCTCCAAGAAATCCTGTAATATAATTGCAGCAGCTTCAGCATCAATATCACCCTTGACATATTTCTTTTTACGGGCTCTCAATCTTTCTTCCGCGACAACAGAGGTCAAAGACTCATCCTGGAAACGGATTTTCGCGTCAGGGATAGCCTGTAATAGGGTTTTAGCGAAATTGCGTACATACAGGGATTGTTGAGTCTCATTCCCTTCATTACTGCGCGGTAATCCCAATACGAAATAATTCGTATTATTCATCCGAGCCGTTCGAGCGATTTCCTGCCATTCTAGGCCATTGACTTCAATGAACCCGACTGGTATAGCTATCCTGGTATCCGAATCCGCCTTGGCCACACCAATGCGTTTCTCGCCCACATCTAATCCAACAATCTTCATTTTCTCAATTATCTCACAGTTTGCTCACCCCTGTTAACTTATTCTTTTTTCTCTTGCTCTGTGGTTTTCTCCGACTCGGAAGTAGCCTTATCATCTGCATTTTCGTCTTGCTGTTCGACTTTATTGCCGCTCTGATCCTTGATATCTAGATTAACTGTAATCTTATTGGTGTCGTTTGGCACTGACATCACCCACGGGAACGAACCGTCCATACGTACGTCGGTGACACCGCTGATGTCCTTGAGTAGATGCTGGGCATCTCCTAGACCCTTACCCTTTATCATATCGACAACTTTGCTTACGCTGAGCTCAGGTCCAGTTAGATAAGATGTTTTTAGTTTGCCAATGTATCCGGTGCTTGATTTGCTAAAGTTATCAATAAACGGATCCTTCATTTCGTAAATCTTTTGAGAGTCGGCAATATTCGCTTTCTCCCGGATAAACTCTTCTACTTTAGTCTTGTCAATTGCGTAGACAGACGCAGTCGTTACAGCTTTTAGCTTAGCTTTTTCGCCACTCTTTACTTCCTCGCCTACACCAGGAGTGGAAATTGCTTCTGCAGTAGTTTGGTTGAAACTAGACTCGATGACCAAGGTATCTTTACCCACTTCACTGAGCAACTTATCTTTGTTCTCTTTTTCGTTTGATGAAGCTAAGGATTGCTTCGCCTTATCTATGTCAGATTGTTGCACAATGATGATTTTATCATCTGTGCCGCCAGACATTGGCGTTTCAGAATATGCAAACACTCTTGCGTTGGTGTCCCAGCCAGTACTTGAGGGGGCTATGTTATACTTAGTACCGGGCTCAACAGCTTCAACTGGTATAGTTCCGTTCACTCTGCAACCGTAATCAACTAAGCCCTCCGAATTATCCTTATTGGCGCACTCTGTCTTACCGTTGCCACTGTAAGTCAAAGTTTCACTTTTCGTGGCCTTAAAAGAAAGTCCGGAAATAGTGAAAACCTCTCCTACGGCGATTTGAGTTGAAGCTTTTACGTTTAACGGGAAGTATGCGTACACAATAACCTCACCCGTAGCTTTCTCTCCGACATTCTTTTCCCCTGTTGCATCAAATTCTACCTCTTGAATCGATTCTATCTTTTTCTCTTCTAAATAGAATATTCCGTCACTGGCCTTTTCTTCACTCTGGTTAGTCGTAAACGATATGTTCTCTGAGAAATTATTTGAAGTTGTCCTGATTCCCACTGTTACGGTTACCGCCGGCGCAATTACGAAGGCCCATACCAAGAAAACAATCAATAATATTATACCGATACAGCCCGCAATCGCAAGTTTCTTGTGTTCACGAATCCAGTTCAAAACTTTATTGCCACCCTCTGAAGGTTTTTTCTTAGTCTGTTTAACTTTGAATGCTGGTTTTTTGTCTTTCGGGTCGACTTGTTCGTCTTCGTCGTCATCCTTATTATCATCTTCGTCGTCGGAACCAGCTGTTTTTTTATCATCCTCATCCGATTCGTCTTCATCGTCACCTTCTAGCTCGGCTACATCTTCCTTAGTCTCAACCGTGCCGTCTGATTCTTCTACGAGTTCTTCTTTTGATGTAACGTCGGCCTCTGCTGTTTCGACCTCTGGGATGGTTGGAGCAGTTTGTAAATTCTTGGTAACTGGGATTTTAGCAGCACCGGCGAGACGCAAAATCGATGGATCGGTCGTAACTAGGACAATCTTTTTACCGGAGGTATTACCAGATTTGGCGATTAATTTGATATTTACTACACTACGAAACACGCCGGCTTTCTTCGGCGGTACTAAGGCGACGATTTTTTCTTTTGATTTTTCTATCTTAAGGATAATATCAGTAATATCATCCTCGGGCTCTACGTAAATAACATCCTTATTCATATATAAAATATAACACATTTTTTGTTGCTTGTGTTAAAATATATATAAATGAACTTATTTAAGCGCAATAAATCAACTAATCCTACAAATAATCGTGCTGCATTAGCAGAAATCGCATTGGCTGCAATTCATGACGGTGTTATAATAACCGACAACAAAGGTGTAGTTAGATTCATTAATCCTGCTGCCGCCAAAATGACCAATTATGGCGGCGATAAGGCTATTGGCCTCGACTATGGTCTTGTCGTAAAAATTGAATCCAAAGAAGGTCGAGAATTACCAGATTCGGAAAATCCGCTCATTCAAGCCATGAATACCGGCCAGACGCTTGAGCCAACTCAAGTTGCACTCATCGCTGCAGACTCTGGGCAACGCTTCCCTATTGCGATATCCGTCCAAATATCCAGCGATGCTTCTGCGAGTCGCATTATCACCTTTCGCGATATCACCAAGGAACTTGAGGAAGAAGGTGAACAGACAGAATTTATCTCTACTGCCTCCCATGAAATGCGCACTCCAGTAGCCACTATTGATGGTTATTTGTCGCTCGCTATTAATCCACAAACTGCAACAATTGATGAGCGTGCACGCGGCTACCTCACCGCCGCCGAGAAAGCTTCCAAGCATCTAGGTAAGCTCTTCCAGAACCTACTTGACGTCACTAAGCTAGACGACGGACGCATCAAGCCCACATTCGAACCAGTCGAAATGGTCGAACTCATTAAGACTATTTCTGATGAATTCGCGCCTCGAGCCAAAGAAGCCAAACTGACCTACAATTTTGGCTCCAGCCAGCCTATTTCGTTTGGCGAGAATCATCATATGGCGCAAGTCGTTTACGGCTTTATAGATGTTAGTTTTATGCGCGAAATCATGACCAATTTAATCGAAAATGCTATCAAATACACGCCGGAGGGCGGCTCTATCTATATCAACGTAAGAGGTGACGGCGATCGTGTCCTTATTAATGTCACAGATACTGGTATTGGTATCTCGGCCGAGAATCTGGGTCATATCTTCCAGAAATTCTATCGAGTAGACAATAGTGACACGCGTACCATTGGCGGTACTGGCCTGGGTCTTTACCTTGTCAAGCAACGTGCCGAAGCTATGGGTGGCAAAGTTTGGGCCGAATCGGCCTTTGGTGAAGGTTCAACCTTCTACGTTTCCCTGCCTAGAATATCCAGCGATGAATATGAAAAACGCATGATTGTCGTCAGAAACAAGCAAATGATGGCTCAAATGGCTCAGCCTTCACCCGCACCAATCACGCCAATCGCTCCTGCTCCGACCTTGGCGCAGCCTACCATACCGGCGCCATCGCCACAGCCGACCATATCAGCGCCAACGCCGCAGCCTACCATACCGGCGCCAACGCCACAGCCGACCATGCCAACGCCAATACCGCAACCTACCTCCCCGCCCCCAACCATGCCGCCCGCTCCGCCCGTGGCCTCTACCCCACCAGTTCAAAACATAATCAATAATAACTTAAACGGAGAAATCAAATGAGTAAAGTAATGGTAGTTGAAGACGATGCATCGCTTCGCGAAATCTATAGTATTCGTATCACCGCTGAAGGCTATGATGTGGTCTCTGCAGGTGACGGCGAAGAAGCTCTCGCCGTAGCCGTTCGCGAGAAACCAGATCTAATTTTATCAGACGTAATGATGCCAAAGATTTCTGGTTTCGATATGTTAGATATCTTGCGATCTACGCCGGAAACGGCCAATATCAAAGTTATTATGATGACGGCACTTTCCGCCGAGGATCAACGCCAGCGCGGTGAGAGACTTGGTGCCGATCGTTACTTGGTCAAATCTCAAGTTGGTATCGAAGATGTCATAAATAGCATTCATGAAGTCTTGGGCGATCGTGAGGCATCAGTTGCTCCAGTCGCTCAGGTATCAGCGCCAGCAAGTATACCGACTGCACCAGCCGAAGTTCCGAATATTCCAACCGTTCCATCTCCAGCGGTAGCTCCAGTAACACCAGTTCCCACACCAGCAGCAACTGCGCCAGTCGCATCGCCAACACCTATCAACGCATCAGAAACTCCATTTGCCACATCTCCCACCCCAACTGCCCCTATAGCTCCAGTGGCGCCGCAGGTTGATAATGGACAGCCCACGGCCTAGCGTCCGGCTTAATAAGTTTCTTGCTGAGCGACTCGGTGTTTCGCGTCGTGAAGCGGACGAACTAATCGCAGCCGGTAAAGTTACTGTCGATGGTGAAGCGGCTATATTAGGTACTAGAATTGACAGTCAGTCAAGAATATTTTATAATAATATAGAGATTCCCTTTGAGACGAAATATCTATACGTGGCTTTTCATAAACCCGTCGGATATGTTTGTTCCCGTCGTGCTCAGGGCTCTGCTCCGACCATTTACGATTTACTCCCTCCCGAATATCGCAAACTCAAAACCGTCGGTCGTCTCGACAAAGAATCTTCCGGTCTAATCCTGCTTACCAATGACGGCGACTTCGCCTTTCAGATGACTCACCCCAAATTCCGCAAAACCAAGCTCTACGAAGTCGAGCTCGATCGCCCATTAGAGCCACTACATCAACAAATGATTTCGGACTACGGCGTCATGCTTGACGACGGCCCTAGTCAATTTAAAGTCATCAAAGATGACGTACCTGGGCATTACATAGTCACATTATTGGAGGGCCGCAATCGCCAAATTCGCCGCACTTTCGCCGCTCTCGGTTACCGTGTTATCAAACTCCACCGCACCAATTTCGGCAAATACGAACTCGGCTCTATGAAACCAGGAGACTACAGAGAATTCGAAGTATAGTTTTTTCTCAACGTTGAGAAAAACTATATTCCGAATTCATGTGGTATAATTGAATCATGAGCACAATACTTGCCTTAGATATTGGTACGGAGTTTGTGAAAGCGGTATTAGCCGAGCCGACTAAGAAAGGTGATTTAAAGATTCTCGGCGTAGGCAAAGCCAAACAATCCGATGGCAACATGCACGCTGGTGCAGTGGCTGACATTCCTGCCGTAGTTGACGTCTGCGAACATGCTTTACTTGATGCCGAAAAACAGGCAGGCGAGCGTGCCGAACTAACGGTGGTTGGTATTGCTGGAGAACTAATCAAAGGCAACACGACGACGGTAAATTATACCCGCAAGGACCCCAACGAACCGATTACTGAACCCGAAATGCGCGAAATCATCAAAAAAGTTCAACAGAAATCCGGCGAAGTAGCCAAAAAAACCGTAGCTCTCGAAACCGGCAACGAAAATGTCGAAGTACGACTGATTAATTCTGCCATAGTTTCTCTTACTATAGACGGTTACAAAATCAGCAATCCAATTGGTTTCAAGGGCTCAGATATTGTGATTCAATTCTATACCGCCTTCGCTCCACTTATTCATGTTGCCGCCATCGAGAAAGTCTGCGCTGAACTCAACCTAGATCTTCTAACTGTAGCCGTGGAGCCGTTCGCAGTTTGTCGTGCCTGTCTTGGCAACGACCTTGATTCTGGCTACTCCGGCATCGTGATGGACATTGGCGGCGGCACCACTGATATAGCCGTGATTGATGACGGCGGCGTAGAGGGCACCAAAATGTTTGGTATTGGTGGCCGTAGTTTTACTCATCAAATCGCCGAGGGCCTTGGTGTCGATTTTGACACAGCAGAACAATACAAATTAGACTACGATACGGGTAAACTCGATGACCGAGTCAAAAGCAAAATCGAAACTGCCATTTCACATAACTTGTCGGTCTGGCTTACAGGCGTCGAAGTTGCGCTAGAAGATTTCGAGAGTGTGGGCAGTCTCCCGCGCAACATCCTGCTTTGTGGAGGTGGTGCTAGCCTGTCGCTACTTCAGGAGAAACTGGCTATTTCGGATTGGTATCAAGAATTGCCATTTTCGAGAAGGCCGATTATTCATCTCATGGACGTTGCTGAGTTGCCAAATCTCATTGTTGACGAAGATGAAACAACTACTCTGGATCATTCCTTTGCTACGGCGCTAGGACTTCTTCGTGTTGGTGTAGACACGCTAACTAGTGCTCCCGAAGAAAACAAATTAAAAGCCAGAATAGCCAAATTACTTCAACACTAAAATAAACATATCCATTTGCTTTATTGGGGTGGTTGTGTTAAACTAAAGACGGTCTGATAACCATGGTTTCATATAAGGAGGGGTACTATGATCATTATGACAGATTTATCAGAAGTACTTATCAAAGGTGTTTATGGTACAGAGAAAATAGTTGCAGAACGCTACGGCGAAGCAGTCGCCAAACGGTATGTGAAACGGCGTAACGCCATTAATGACATTTTTTGTGAATTGCTGCGCGGTCACTTCTCCGAGAACATCTACTGGGATGTGTTCCTTCGGGAAGGCGAGTGGCCATTCGACAGAGATGAACTGAAAGAGATACTGTCAATCAATATGATCGATGACATTCCTGGGACACTCTCAGTTTACCAGAGAATCATCGGATATCCCGATCATATCGGCTACGAGCCCAAAAAGATTGATGGAAGCCCGAGGTTCTGGCTGGTATCCGACCATATTGCCGGCCGCGTAGTCGAAATCGAATATATGCATCCAGACATTTTCGATTTGACTACGAACCAGATTTGGTCATTCATCTGTAGTCAGATTAAATCCGACCCGAATTTCTTTCCGGAGTTAATCTCGACCTATAATCTGGCACATGATGAGATTGTCTTCATTGACGATTTGCAGACTAATATTGATGCGGCTACCAGTACGGGCATTACCGGCATCTTGTTTCAGAACCCCGAGCAGCTCGAGAAAGATCTTGCCGAACTGGGCTTTGTCTTCGCGGAACCATTCAAAATCAATCGGTAACCCTTACCAAAACACAATAACAATACACCAGCGCCCCTCTATTGGGGCGCTTTTTCAATAACGGCTTTTATCCTTCTAACTCCAGCCGAAGAAGACTCCTCTTTTTTGATTACGAAATGTCCAATTACGCCAGTATGTTCCACGTGTGGACCACCACAAACCTCACGCGAGATAGGTTTATCGAAGTCACCAATGGTATATACTTTAAGCTTTTCTGGATACTTATCCCAGAATTGACCGTGTGCCTTCAGTGTATCTCGTGCGTAAGCCTTATCGTACTCGTCATAAACCACCGGCAAATCAGCAGCAATCCACTCGTTCACCTGGTCCTCAACCGCCTTCTTTTCCTCATCTGTCATCTTATGGTCGAGGTTAAAATCAAACCGTAACCGCTCAGCAGTCGTATTTGAGCCCTTTTGTACGATATCTGGCGAAATCAGTTTCTGAAGCGCCGCCAGAAGTAAATGCGTAGCGGTATGATACTTAATCGTCTGCTCGCCATGATCTTCCAGACCACCCTTAAACATCCCTTTCGATGCCGTCTGCGATCTCTCGCGCTGTTCTTTCAGGGCCTGCTCAAATTCCTCGCGATATTTCTCCGTCAACTCAATCCCCTCGCGATAACACTCTTCGACTGAAAGCTCGAATGGAAATCCGTAAGTATCTTGAAGAGTGAATAGATCGTAGCCCGAAAGGGCGCGGGTGGCTGAAACCTGTTTTTGCGGATGCATAAAATGATTTGATTTTTCAACACCTATATTCCTGACGGACCGGACAGGTTCGTCCCGAAGGGACGGTTCTGCCCGCGTCCCAGTGTATGAGGTGCTTGAAAAATCAAGTCGCGCATCCGAAAAAATAGGTTTAGCTACCCGAGCCATCTTGCGAAGTTCCTTCAGGCCTCTATTCAGAGTTTTGCGAAACACTGTTTCTTCTTTCAGCATCACTTCGAGTGCCACCTCACGATGCGTCAGTATCGAATCAGGCAAATCAACATAATTATCGGCTACAATCGGCACAATTTCCGCCAAGAAATTCGACGAAATCCCAAGATCAAGTGCTCTCAGAATTGCCCGTCGCAGCAGTCTTCGCATCGCGTACCCTTGTGTCTTGTTTGACGGCACCAGTCCCTGTGCGGCTAGTAGGTATGCGCCCCGTATGTGGTCGGCAATTACACGCATCTCGTCCGTGTTGTTATCGTACGACTTTCCTGAAATCTCTTCCAGCTTGTCGATAATTGGCTTCATTAATGAAATCTTAAACACATCAAAGGAATTAATTGACGCAGCCGTAATGCGTTCAAGTCCGGCGCCGAAATCAACATTTTTCTTCTCGAGCTCAGAGAATGACCCATCTTCGTTGCGCTTGTATTGCATGAATACTTGATTGCCGATTTCCATAAACCGCGCCCCATCCGAAGCCGGGTGCGCTAAGCCGTATTTTTCTTCGTCCTGTAAATCTGCACCAAAATCATAAAACACCTCAGAATCTGGTCCGCACGGATCGCCAATTGGTGTTGAGTCACATCCGCCGCCTCTCGACCACCAGTTCTCGTGGTCGTCATAGTAGAAAATCCGTTCTCCAGGCTTAATGCCTCGCTTGTCTCCGTTCTCGGCTGAACCAATCTCGGCGATTTTTGCTTCGACACCAGCCTCAGTAAATACTTTCTGCCAAATCTCTGCCGCCTCTGTATCGCGCGGAATCCCATACTTCTCATTGCCAATGAAACACGTCACATAAATCCGTGAAGCATCCAGCCCGACTTCACGTGTCAAAAACTCAAAGAACCCTCGAATCTGCTCTTCCTTGAAATAGTCACCCAACGACCAGTTCCCGAGCATTTCGAACACTGTTGTGTGCCGTGGATCACCAACATCCTCAATATCTTGCAATCTCATCGATGGTTGCGAATCGCACAATCTAGTTCCATCTGGGTGTTTCTTGCCTAGCAAATACGGCAACAAAGGTTGCATTCCGGAGCCGGTGAATAATGTTGTCGGATCACCCTCTAGTACTAATGGTGCAGGCTGAATCACCTTATGTCCTCGTTTAACTTGAAAATCTAAAAACTTTTTTCTAATCGTATTTGCATCCATAGAGACAATTATATCATAAAACTGTTGACAGTATCAAAGCATAATGCTAAAATAATCATAAGTATTATTAACTAATAAAAAGGAGCCAAAATGGCACAAGCAAAAAGAAAAACTGCGACTAAAACTGCGAAGAAAACCACTGCGAAGAAGACGCAGTGCCGCAAGCAAGCCTGCACTCGCACCGCTAAGAGTCAAGGTGTTACTCAGCAGGAGAAAATGCACATCTATATTGTTACCGCAATGGCAATCGTTGCGGGCATCCTTCTATGCGCCGATGCTGCAATGATGATGGTCTAAACAGCGGGTAGATTGCTTTGATTGAATACCTCCACGCTATGTGGGGGTATTTTGTTTAGATGATTATACCGCCGCCGAGGCATACTTCGCCGTCGTATAGCACCGCCGATTGTCCACTAGCTGGTCGCTTAATTTCATGTTCGAAATAAAGCGTTTCCCCGTCAAATTTTGCCGGAGTCAAGGGTGCCCGGTGCCTTAGGCGGACCAATACGTTTTTTGCAGGCATCTCCGCACGTATCAATATATCGCGCAGTTTCAGTTCGTCCGTCCAGAGATTCTTGTCGTTGAGATTTTTAGACACATACACAATATTGTTTTCAATATCCTTTTTTACGACATAGTATGGCATACCATCGTTGACCACGCCTTTCTCACCATCGAGATATAGCCCGTGTCTCTGCCCAATCGTGTAAAACACTGCACCCTCGTGATAACCGAGTACACGTTCGGATTCCATTTCGCGAATCTCGCCCGGTTCGATATCGATGTATTCTTTCAGAAAATCCTTCATCCCCACCTCGCCCACGAAACACACTCCCATCGACTCTTTCTTGTAGGCATTATGAAGCCTCCGCTCCTTCGCCAACTTCTTCACATCTGGTTTCATCATTTCGCCAATCGGAAACAAAGTATGTTCTAACGCTTCCTGTGGCATCCGATACAAGAAATACGTCTGATCCTTGTTCTCATCGATGGCACGCATCAGAAAAGAATAAGGCGAGGAATACTCTCGTTCGAGGAGCATGTTTTCCGACGTGGAAAACGCGGAGCGACCGAGCCCCGTAACGACGGGCGCGAGGGAGCGTTCCGAGAACGATGAGTATCCTCGCCTTACTCTAGCATAATGCCCAGTAGCGATGAAATCAGCTCCAGCCGCCATTGCTTTCTCGTAGAACAGTTTAAACTTAATCTCTTGGTTGCACATAATATCAGGATTTGGGGTATTTCCCTTACGGAATTCATCCAGCATATATTCTACTACCTTCTCGCGATACTCTTTCTCAAAATCCCACACCTCAAAATCAATCCCCAGTTTCACGGCTACACGCTTCGCATCAGCCAAATCTTCCGCCCATGGGCATTTCATGCCAGGCAAATCACGCGACCAGTTCTTCATATAGACTCCAGTCACATCGTAACCTTGGTCCACGAGCAACATCGCCGCCACCGACGAATCCACTCCCCCGCTCATTCCGACAAATACTTTCTGCATATCTTATATTTTACCATATTTTGACAAATAAGCAAAAACATTGTACCGGATCTTTCTTGACAGACACTTCACCCTGCTGTATTATGTAATCATAAGGAGCATAGCACTAGGAACTATACTCTATAGGTTAGAATCTAACTAATCGATTTGATTAGTTAGATTTTTTTCTTCGGCTTCCTCGCCGTAATGAGAGTTTTACAGTAATCCGAATTCGCCAGAACGAGAACTTTATACTCATCTTTCTCCTTTCCGAACTTCTGACACGCCTAGCATAGTTGTTTAATGAAGCTCCACACCCGCGCAAGTTTTCTGGTAACTTGTGCTGTGACTATTTCACCGCCACTTCTTCATTAAACACCGAAGCCAACCCAGTCGTATCTAAACATATCACTGCAGTATTTACAACCCCGTTTATAATAAAAGCACAACATTAGCGCTTTGCGGATAGTCATAAAAGTTTTGTTATCTGCAAAACTAGTAATACCTCTATTGCTTAAACAAAGCAATAATATATTATTCGATTAATTTTTCCATTTCACATTAAAACCATAAAAACTATGCTATACTGGTTTCATGAATAAGTTTATGTATAAAACAAAATCCTCTCTCTCTCTCTCTCTCGATAGAGCTTTAAATATAAATAATCAGGAGGTCATACTATGAAAACAAGCCACATTATTGCTACTGGTTCAATAGGCCTATTTGGCCTTACCATGCTTTCGGGTGTCATATTATCTTCTAACACTACTTCCGCCGACACTGAAGTCATAGACCAAGTCCGCTTAACTGTCCCTATTGCCTGTACCATGACTGGTGAGAATACTTCCCATACTGCTACATTAGATCCTGGTACTTATTCTGGAGAAACTGGTAGTGAATACGAAAACGGCATCGGTAAAACCACTCTCACTGCTATATGTAATGATGATAATGGTTTCTCTATCTATGCTATTGGATACACTAATAATCAATATGAAGGAGAAGACCATACTAAACTAGTAGGACAATCAACTAGTAGCACTATATCTACTAAAGCCTATGCAAGTGGAGACACTACTTCCAATTGGTCCATGA